>NZ_JBDYKL010000017.1:0-77807 GCF_040012415.1 Sanguibacter sp. 25GB23B1 | reverse complement strand
TATTAAGCACACTGTTGAGTTCTCAAAGAACGGACGCTCACCATTCCAGACCTTCCAGCCTGTACTCGGGGCAACCTGTCTAACTTATCTCAACCCCCGCCCGTTGTCCAACCCGCTCTAGCGAGCGAATCGAGAACCTGCGAGGATTGCCCCCAGCCTACATGCTGCCGAACACTGCTCGGACAACGCTTCGAACCAAGGATTCAGCCCCGGGACCAGCCACTTCGCGCCAGATCTTCAACTATCGAAGCTCTTCGCCGTGGTGTCTGTGCCTCCCTGTCGGGCTGACTTCCAGAACATTACGGGGAGATGAACGCCAGCGTCAAGTCACGTGTCCGTGACCCGCGCCACGACCGTCGGGGCGTCACTCGGCGGCCCGCGCGACGGCCAGCGTCCTCTTCCCGCGCCGGAGCAGCGCCCAGCGACCGTGGAGCAGGTCGGAGGCGTCCAGGACTGCATCGTCAGAGACAACCTTGACGTTGTTCACGTAGGCACCACCCTCGATGATCGCCCGCTTCGCCGCAGCCTTCGACGCCACCAGTCCGGCTGCGACCATGAGATCGACGATCGCCATGCCGGGCTCGGCATCCGCTGCCGACAGCTCGGCGACCGCTCCACCGAGCGTCGCGGCGTCCAACGCACCGAGGTCTCCACGCCCGAAGAGCGCGTGGCTCGCTGCGATCACCGCCTCCGTCGCGGCAGCCCCGTGCACGAGTGTCGTGACATCCGCAGCGAGCGCGCGCTGGGCCTCACGTGCCCCGGGGCGCTCAGCGACCGCGGTCTCGAGCTCGGCGATCTCCTCGCGGGACCGGAACGTGAAGGTCTTGAGCCAGCCGACCACATCGACGTCGTCCGCGTTGACCCAGAACTGGTAGAAGGCGTACGGGCTGAGCATCTCCGGGTCGAGCCAGATGGCCCCACCCTCCGACTTGCCGAACTTCGTCCCGTCGGCCTTCGTGATGAGCGGGGTCGTCAGCGCGTGGACGGTCCGGTGCTCCGCCTTGCGCACCAGCTCCACGCCGGCGAGCAGGTTGCCCCACTGGTCGTTGCCGCCCGTCTGCAAGGTGCAGCCGTGCCGCCGGTTGAGCTCGAGGAAGTCCATCCCCTGGAGGATCTGGTAGCTGAACTCCGTGAAGGAGATCCCCTGATCGCTGTTGAGCCGTCGGGCGACGGTCTCCTTCGCGAGCATCGTGCCGAGGCGGAAGTGCTTGCCCACGTCCCGCAGGAAGTCGATCGCCGAGAGCTCACCGGTCCAGTCGAGGTTGTTCGCCATGGTGGCCGGGTTCTCGCCCTCGAAGGACAGGAAGCGCGAGATCTGACGGCGCAGACGCTCGACCCAGTCGGCGACGGTGTCCTTCGAGTTGAGAACCCGCTCCCCCGACATCCGCGGATCACCGATGAGCCCGGTGGCCCCGCCCACGAGGGCGATCGGACGGTGACCCGCGAGCTGCAGGTGTCGCAGCACGAGGAGCTGGACGAGGTGGCCGTGGTGGAGGCTCGGTGCCGTCGGGTCGAAACCGCAGTAGTACGTCACCGGTCCGGTCTCGAGCGCCTCGCGCAGAGCCTCGATGTCGGTGGTCTGCGCCACCAGGCCGCGCCATGCCAGCTCGTCAAGAACGGTGCTCACTACGTCTCCCTCGATCCTGAGCCGCGTCGGTCCGCGGCACGCGTCCTAGTCTGCCGTGTCGGCCGCCGTGCGCCGAACCGATTCCCGCGGTACCCGGCCCTTGGCACCCGCCTCAGGTCGCCCGTCGTGGACGGGTGACCGCGGCCCGGTAGTCGGACACGGTCGGGTCCCCGTCAAACCACAGGCGCCAGGGAAAGAGATCGCCGTCGCCGCCCGGCCCCGAGACGCCGACGCGCGGACCTCGAGCGACGACGTCGTGCTCCATGCGCACCGCCTGGTGGATCACGACGTCGCCGGCAGGGTCCGTCACGTCGACGCCGTCGCGAGTGTGATCGATCCCCATCGCCACGGTCAGCCGGGCCGGCCCGCGAGCGAGGTCGCGCGCCGTCCGGACGACGCCTCGGTGGGTCCGCCGAACCGTCGCGAGCTTCGTGCCCTCGACGATCTCGCCTGCGCGAAGCAGGATCCCCGACACGACGTCCGACGGGCCGGCGACGACGTTCATGCACGTGTGCAGGCCCAGGTGCCGATAGACGTAGAGGTGACCCGCCGGGCCGAACATCGTGGCATTTCGGGTGGTGCGACCACGGAAGGCGTGGGACCCCGGGTCGAGCGCACCGAGGTAGACCTCGACCTCCGTGATGCGCGCGGTGACTGTGCCGTCGTCGCTCCGGCTCGTGACGTGCATGCCGAGCAGCTCCTGCCCGACCTCGAGCGGGTCCCGCTCGTACCAGGACCGCACCGGCACCTGGATCACAGGAGCCTCCTGACCTCGGGGTGGCCGCTCTCGACCGACTCGTTCGACCCCGGTGTGCCGCTCTCGGCACGCAGGCGACCTGTGCCGTCGAGCCGGACGTGCGACCGCCTCTCCGTCCCGTTCGCCGCGTAGTGCACGCGTTCCTGGGCCATGAACCCGCGCCAGTGCGCGAGAGCGTCTGCCCCGTCGCGTGCGAGGCCCCGAGCGAGCCGGACGTCGTCCGGCGCCTCGACCCAGATGATCCAGGGCAGGTAGGCGTCGGTGCCGGTGGACGCCGATCCGCAGCCCTCGACGACAAGGACGGCGGTCGGCTTGACGCACACGGTCTCCGCGTACTCGTCCGCCGACCAGTCGTAGCGCCGGTAGGCCCCGCTCTCGCCCCGCGCGAGCGGCGCCAGCACCGCGGTGAGCAGCTGGTCCACGCCAGCATCGAGACCCGTCCAGCCTGCATAGAGGTCGTCCATGTGGACGACCGTCGCGGGGAGCGCTTCGACGAGCTGGGCCGCGAGCGTCGTCTTGCCCGATCCCGCCGGCCCGTCGATGCAGACGAGGCGAGCACCACCGAGCCCCGCGGGACACCGGTAGATGTCGCGGAGGAGCCGGGCGAGGACGTCGTCCGGGACGGTCATCGCACGCGGAGCGGGCGACGACCGTCCCGAGGACGCAGGTGGAGCACGGTCATCCGTTGACCCAGAAGCGGTACTCCGCCACCCGGACCTTGGCAGCCTCGAGCTGCTCGGCGACCCGCTCGGGAGCCGTCCCGCCGACCGCGTTGCGGGAGGCGAGCGAGCCCTCGACGGTGAGCACCTCGCGCACGGCCGGAGTCAGGTGCTCCGAGATCTCGGCGAGATCAGCCTCCGAGAGGTCCCACAGCTCGATCCCCCGCTCCTCGCACACCTGGACGCACGAACCGGCGACCTCGTGAGCGACACGGAACGGCACACCCTGCCGCACGAGCCACTCGGCGATGTCGGTCGCCAGCGAGAAGCCCTGCGGGGCGAGCTCCGCCATCCGCTCGGTGTTGAACGTCATCGTCGAGACCATGCCGGCGAACGCCGGGAGGAGGACGGTGAGCGTGTCCACCTGGTCGAAGACCGGCTCCTTGTCCTCCTGCAGGTCTCGGTTGTACGCCAGCGGGAGTCCCTTGAGCGTCGCGAGGAGACCTGTGAGGTCACCGATGAGTCGCCCGGCCTTGCCGCGCGCGAGCTCGGCGATGTCCGGGTTCTTCTTCTGGGGCATGATGCTCGACCCCGTGGAGTACGCGTCGTCGAGGCGGACGAAGCCGAACTCCTTCGTGTTCCACACGATGATCTCCTCCGCGAAGCGCGAGAGGTCGATGCCCAGCATCGCGGAGACGAACGCGAACTCCGCGACCACGTCGCGGCTGGCCGTCCCGTCGATCGAGTTCTCCACGGCCGAGTCGAACTCGAGCTCCGTGGCGACGGCTTCCGGGTCGAGACCGAGCGACGATCCGGCCAGGGCACCGGAGCCGTAGGGCGACCGTGCCGCCCGGACGTCCCAGTCGATGAACCGGTCCACGTCGCGCAGCAGGGGCCACACGTGGGCGAGCAGGTGGTGCGCGAGCAGCACCGGCTGCGCGTGCTGGAGATGGGTCCGGCCGGGCATCGCCGCTCCCGGGTGTGCCTCCGCCTGTCCGACGAGGGCGTCGGCCACGTCGAGGACGAGTCCGCCGATCACCTTCGCCTCCTCACGGAGGTACATGCGCACGAGCGTCGCGATCTGGTCGTTGCGCGACCGACCGGCGCGCAGCTTCCCGCCGAGATCCGCGCCAGCCCGCTCGATGAGGCCGCGCTCGAGGGCGGTGTGGACGTCCTCGTCGGCCAGGACAGGCAGGAACGCACCGGACTCGACGTCCGCCGACAGGGTCTCGAGAGCAGCAAGCATGTCCGTGAGCTCGTCCTCGGTGAGCAGCCCGGCCGACCGCAGGACGCGGGCGTGCGCCCGCGACCCCGTGATGTCCTGCTGCGCGAGCCGCCAGTCGAAGTGCGTCGACTGCGACAGCGCCTGGAGCGCCTCCGCGGGACCGCCTGCGAACCGGCCGCCCCACAGGCTCACCGGTGCGTCGGCAGCCGACGCCACGGTCTGGTCCCCGTCCCCTGCCGGCGCGACGGACGACGCCGGTGCGATCTCGTCCCCCACGTCAGGCCTTGCTCGTCGGGAGCGAGCTGCCCGAGAGGTCCACGCCGTTGCCGAACTTCACGTCGCGCGCCGCCGAGAGCTTGGCCGTGAGGCCGTAGATCTCGATGAAGCCGCGGGCCTGCGACTGGTCGAACGAGTCGCCCTCGTCGTAGGTGGCGAGGTTGAAGTCGTAGAGGCTCGACTCGCTGCGGCGGCCGCTCACGGTGGCACGACCACCGTGGAGCACGAGACGGATCTCTCCCGAGACGTACTTCTGCGTGTCGTCGATGAAGGTCTCGAGCGAACGCTTGAGCGGCGAGAACCACATGCCGTCGTACACCAGCTCGGTCCAGCGCTGCTCGACCGTGCGCTTGAAGCGCGCCTGCTCGCGCTCGACCGTGACGTTCTCGAGCTCCTGGTGCGCCGCGATGAGGGCCATCGCTCCCGGCGCCTCGTAGATCTCGCGGGACTTGATGCCGACGAGGCGGTCCTCGACGATGTCGATCCGGCCGACGCCCTGGGCTCCGGCGCGGCGGTTCATCTCCTGGATGGCCTGCAGCGGCGTCACGGCGACGCCGTCGAGCGCGACCGGGATGCCCTGGTCGAACGTGACGATGACCTCGTCCGCGACCGGCGGGAACGTGGGGTCGTCGGTGTAGCTGTAGACGTCCTTCGTCGGGGCGTTCCAGATGTCCTCGAGGAAGCCGGTCTCGACCGCGCGACCCCAGGCGTTCTGGTCGATCGAGAACGGGTTGTGCTTCGTCGTGGCGATCGGGAGGTTGTGGTGCTCCGCGTAGCCGATCGCCTTCTCACGGGTCAGCGCGAGGTCGCGGACCGGCGCGAGGCACTTGAGGTCCGGGGCGAGCGACGTGATACCGACCTCGAAGCGCACCTGGTCGTTGCCCTTGCCGGTGCAGCCGTGCGCGACGGTCTGGGCGTCGAACTGGCGGGCTGCCCGCACGAGGTGCTTGACGATGATCGGGCGCGAGAGCGCCGAGACGAGCGGGTACCGGTCGAGGTACAGGCCGTTCGCGCGCAGCGCCGGCATGCAGTACTCCTCGGCGAACTCGTCCCGGGCGTCCGCGACGTAGGCCTCGACCGCACCGCAGTCGAGGGCGCGCTGACGGATGACCTCGAGGTCCTCTCCGCCCTGACCGACGTCGACGGCCACCGCGATGACCTCGGCTCCGGTTCGCTCGGCGATCCATCCGATGGCAACGGAGGTGTCCAGTCCGCCTGAGTAGGCGAGCACGACGCGTTCAGTCATGGCTTTGTCTCTTTCTCGACGTGGTGTGTATGGAGCAAGTCTGTCATCGGGTCGCACGGTGCGTGACCGCCCGCGCCTCCCGTCGTACGAGTGGGTCTAGGGGGTGTCGCTCGCGAGGGCGACGAAGCGCGCGGCGAGCTCGTCGCCGCCGTCGGTCTCCCGGGCGATGACGAGCACGGTGTCGTCCCCCGCGATCGTGCCGAGCACCCCCGGGAGCACCGAGTGGTCGATGGCCGAGGCGAGATACTGCGCTGCCCCGGCCGGCGTGCGGAGCACGACGAGGTTCGCCGAGCTCTCGGCGGAGACGAGCAGCTCTCCGCACAGGCGCGTGAGCCGGGCCGCGAGGTACTCGCGGTCGTCCGTCGCCTGGACGGAACGGTCGCCTCCCTCGCCGGGCACCGCGTAGACGAGGACACCGGCCGACGTCCGGACCTTCTCGGCACGAAGCTCGATGAGGTCCCGGGAGAGCGTGGCCTGCGTGACGTGCAGTCCGTCCGCCGCGAGCGCTCTCGCGAGCTCCGCCTGGGAGTGGATCTGCTCGCGGACCAGGAGCTGGACGATCCGTCCGTGGCGTGCGGTCTTCGTCGCGGGGACGCTGCCGAGCGGGACCGTCGAGAACGTCATGGCTGCTCCATGAGCCAGGTCATGAGCGCCTTCTGCGCGTGCAGGCGGTTCTCGGCCTCGTCCCAGACGACCGACTGCGGACCGTCGATGACCTCGGCGGTGATCTCTTTGCCACGGTAGGCGGGCAGGCAGTGCAGGACGAGAGCATCGGGTGCCGCGTGGGCGAGCAGCGCGGCGTCGAGCCGGTAGGGCACGAAGGGCTCTGCGCGCTCGGCGGCGGTCGCCTCGTCTCCCATGGACACCCAGGTGTCGGTCGCGACCGCGTCGGCCCCCGCGACCGCGGCCACGGCGTCGGAGGACACTGTGACCGAGCCGCCCGTCTGCTCCGCGACAGCAGCAGCCGCTGCGAGGATCTCGGCGTCCGGGAGGTAGCCCTCCGGGGTCCCGACGCGCACGTGCATGCCGGCTGTCGCACCGCCGAGCAGGTAGGAGTGCGCCATGTTGTTGGCACCGTCGCCGACGTAGGCGAGCGTCTGGCCGCGCAGTGCGGCGACGCCGCCGCGGTGCTGCGCGACGGTCGTGAGGTCGGCGAGGATCTGGCACGGGTGGAAGTCGTCGGTCAGCGCGTTGACGACGGGGACCCCGCTCATGGCAGCCATCTCGTCGATGCGGGACTGCGCGTGCGTGCGCCAGACCACCATCGAGACCTGTCGGCCGAGGACGCGCGCGGTGTCGGCGACCGACTCGCGGACACCGATCTGGGCGAGGTTGCCGTCGACCACGAGCGGGAACCCGCCGAGCTCGGCGATACCGGTGGTGAAGGACACCTGAGTGCGCAGCGTCGGCTTGTCGAAGATCACCGCGACGGCTCGCGGGCCGGCGAACGGGCTGCGCAGGTGCCGGTCCGTCCGGAGCGACAGCGCGAGCTCGAGCACCGCGGCCTGCTCGGCGGGAGCGAGGTCGTCGTCCCGCAGGAAGTGTCGGGTCATGTCAGGCCTCCTTGGCCGTGAGGTCTGCCGGCGTGCGTGGCAGGGCGGCCAGGAAGGCGACGAAGTCGTCGGCCTGCTCGCGCGTGAGGATGAGCGGCGGCGCGAGACGCAACGCCGTGGGGCTGACCGGGTTGACGATGAAGCCGGCCTCGAGCGCCGAGGTCGCGACGGCCGGTGCCACGTCCGCGGTGAGCTCGATCGCGATGAGCAGCCCTGTCCCACGGACGGACGCGACGAGCGGGTGGTCGAGGGCCGTCACCGCGGTCCGCAGGTGCTCGCCGACCGCGGTCGCGTGCGCGAGGAGCCCATCACGCTCGATGACCCCGATCGTCGTGAGCGCTGCGGCGGCCGCGACCGGGTTGCCGCCGAACGTCGAGCCGTGCTGGCCTCTGCCGAGCAGAGTGGCACAGTGCGGACCGAACGCGATCGCGGCCCCCATGGGGAACCCGCCGCCGAGTCCCTTCGCGAGCGTGACGACGTCGGGGACCACGCCCTCGCCGATGTGCGGCTGCTGATGGGCGAGCCACGAGCCGGTACGGCCCATGCCGGTCTGCACCTCGTCGAGGACGAGCAGCGCCCCATGCTCACGCGTGAGCTCGCGCGCGCGGGCGAGGTAGCCCGGCGGGAGGGAGCGCACGCCGGCCTCACCCTGGATCGGCTCGATGAAGAGTGCGGCGACGTCCGACCCGACCGTGAACGCGTCCTCGAGTGCGTCGAGATCTCCGAAGGGGAGGAACTCGACGCCGCCGGGGAGCGGCTCGAACGGCTCGCGGTACGCCGCCTTGGACGTGAGCGCGAGCGCCCCCATGGTCCGGCCGTGGAAGCCGCCCTCGAGAGCGAGGACGCGTGGCCGGCCTGTGCGGCGCGCCATCTTGAAGGCGGCCTCGTTGGCCTCGGCGCCCGAGTTCGTGAAGAAGACCCGCGACCCCTCCGGCGCTCCGCTGAGGTCGACGAGCCGTTCCGCGAGCGCGATCTGCGTCGGCGTGCCGAAGAAGTTCGAGACGTGACCGAGCGTGCCCAGCTGGGCGCTGATCGCTGCGGTGAGCGTCGGGTGCGCGTGACCGAGGACGTTGACGGCGATGCCACCGAGCAGGTCGAGGTAGCGCCGACCGTCGGCGTCCCAGACGTACGCACCCTCGCCGCGGACGAGCACGCGCTGCGGCGGACCGAACGTGTCCATCACCGCGCGGGAGTAACGCTGCGTCCACTCGGTGACAGACCCCGTCGCGGCATCGGTCCCGTGGGCGGTGGGCGTGCTGCTCAGCTCGCTCATGAGAGGTCTCCGTGCGTCGGTGCGGGGGGTGTGGACGGCGCGGTGCGGGTGGGCGCAGCCGTGGCGTAGGTCGTGTGCGGGGCGGCGAGACGGCCGTCGCTGTCGGGGACCACCATCGTGCCGATGCCGCGCGTGGTGAAGACCTCCATGAGGACGGAGTGCGCGATGCGACCGTCGATGACGTGCGCCTGGCGCACCCCACCACGCACCGCGCGCAGGCAGGCCTCCATCTTCGGGACCATGCCGGACTCGAGAGACGGGAGGAGGTCCGCGAGCGCCCCGACGGAGATCTCGCTGGCGAGCGACGTGCGGTCCGGCCACGAGGTGTACAGGCCCTCGACGTCCGTGAGGATGATGAGCTTCTTCGCACCGAGCGCGACCGCGAGCGCGGCAGCGGCCGTGTCGGCGTTGACGTTGAGGACCTGCGTGGGGTCCGCGATGTCGGGGGCGATCGTCGAGACGACCGGGATACGGCCTGCGTCGAGGAGGTCCTGGACGGCGCGCGGGTCGACCTCGACGACGTCGCCGACGAGCCCGACGTCGACCGCCTCGCCGTCGACGGTCGCGGTGCGGCGACGGGCCCTCAAGAGTCCGCCGTCCTCGCCGGAGAGGCCGACCGCGTTGGGGCCGTGGGCGTTGAGGAGCCCCACGAGCTCGCGGGACACCTTCCCGGTGAGCACCATGCGGACGACGTCCATCGCCTCCGGCGTCGTCACCCGCAGGCCACCCCGGAACTCGCTCTCGATGCCGAGGCGGGCGAGCATCTCGGTGATCTGCGGCCCCCCGCCGTGCACGATGACGGGCTTGAGGCCGACCTGACGCAGGAAGACCATGTCCTGCGCGAACGCCGCCTTGAGCTCGTCGTCGATCATCGCGTTGCCGCCGTACTTGACGACGACCAGCGCGCCGGCGAACTGGCTCAGCCAGGGCAGCGCCTCGATGAGCACCTCGGCCTTCTGGGAGGGTGCGAGGTCGGCCGTCACGTCGATGTCGCTGAGGTCGAGTGTGCTCATGAGGAGTACGCGCTGTTCTCATGGACGTAGTCGTGCGTGAGGTCGTTGGTCCAGACCGTCGCTTCCGCGTCACCGGCGTGGAGGTCGACGACGACGGTCACATCACGGGCGGAGGCCATGTCGACGAGCTCGCGCGGATCCCCCACCCCGCCGGCGCGGCACACCTGGACGCCGTTGATGGAGACGTCGAGGTGCGCAGCGTCGAAAGGCGCCACGGACACCGGCACGGTGCCCACGGCGGAGAGCACCCGGCCCCAGTTCGGGTCGTTGCCGAACACGGCGGCCTTGAAGAGGTTGGAGCGCGTCACCGCGCGAGCGACGGCCACGGCTGCGTCCTCGGTGGTCGCCCCGACGACCCGGACCGAGATGTCGTGGCTCGCACCCTCGGCGTCGCCGACGAGCTGGCGGGCGAGGCTCGCGCACGCCTCGGTGAGCGCGTCGGTGAGCTCCTCGGGCGACGGGCTCACGCCGGACGCGCCGGACGCGAGGAGGACGACCGTGTCGTTCGTCGACATGCAGCCGTCCGAGTCGACGCGGTCGAACGTGCGGGCGGTCGCCGCGCGGAGCGCCGCGTCCGCGAGCGCGGGCTCGACCAGCGCGTCGGTCGTGAGGACGCAGAGCATGGTCGCCAGGCCCGGGGCGAGCATCCCGGCGCCCTTGGCCATGCCGCCGACGGTCCACGTCCCTGGTGCCGTCTCGTTCGCGTCCTGCGTCTCAGGGTCCGTCGTGACGGTGACGGTGACGGTCTTGGGCACGGTGTCGGTCGTCATGATGGCGTGCGCAGCGTCCTCGCCGCCGTCGGCGGAGAGGTGGGCGACCGCGTCGTCCACGCCGGAGAGCAGGGCGTCCATCGGGAGGCGGGTGCCGATGAGTCCCGTCGAGCAGACGACGGTGTCGACCGAGGAGATGCCGAGGGCGTCCGCGAGGTGCTCCGCGGTGCGGTGGGTGTCGGCGAAGCCCTCCGGGCCGGTGCACGCGTTCGCGCCCCCGGAGTTGAGGACGACAGCTCGCGCACGTCCGTCGGCGACTGCCTGGCGGGACCACGTCACAGGTGCGGCCTCGACCCGGTTCGACGTGAAGACGGCGCTGGCGACGTCGGACGGTCCGTCGTTGACGACGACGGCCACGTCAGGCCTGCCTGTCGACTTCAGTCCGGCGGCGACGCCCGCGGCCCGGAAGCCCTGTGCTGCAGTGACGCTCACGGTGCAACTCCTTCGTGGTCGAGACCCATGGTCTGCGGAAGACCGAGAGCGATGTTCATGGACTGGACTGCGGCGCCTGCCGTGCCCTTGACGAGGTTGTCGAGGGCGGTGACCGTGACTATGCGGCCGGCTCGACGGTCGATCGCGACCTGGACGAGGGCGGTGTTGGCGCCGAGAGTCATCGCCGTCGTGGGCCACTGCCCCTCCGGGAGGAGCTCGACGAATGGCTCGCCGTCGTAGGCCTGCTCCCACGCCCGGCGCACGTCCACGAGGGTCGCATCCTCGTGGCCCTGCGCGAGGCGTGCTGTCGCGGTCGCGAGGATGCCACGAGACATGGGGACGAGGACGGGAGTGAAGGAGACGGTCACCTCGGGCGCCCCGGCGAGGCGCAGGTTCTGCTCGATCTCCGGCACGTGCCGGTGGGAGCCGCCGACCCCGTACGCCTGGGCGGAGCCGAGCGCCTCGGAAGCGAGCAGGTGCGTCTTGAGGCTCTTGCCTGCCCCGGAGTAGCCGACCGCGAGCATGGCGACGAGGTCGCGCGCGTCGATGATCCCGGCCGCGACACCGGGCTGGAGGCCGAGAGTGACGGCGGTGACGTTGCAGCCGGGGACGGCGATGCGGCGAGCGCCCGCGAGCGCCTCGCGCTGCTTGGTGACGGTCCGCTCCCCGTGCACGTCCGACGCGAGCAGGAGCTCCGGCAGCCCGTAGGGCCACGTGCCGGCATGCTCCGAGCCGTAGTACGCGTGCCAGGCTGCCGGGTCGACGAGCCGGTGGTCGGCTCCGAGGTCGACCACCAGCGTGCCGGCGGGCAGCTGTGCGGCAATCTCTCCCGACGCGCCGTGCGGGAGAGCCAGCACGACGATGTCGTGGCCGGTGAGGTTCTCCACCGTCGTGGGCTGCAGGACCCGGCTCGCCAGGCCGCGCAGGTGGGGCTGGTGCTCGCCGAGCAGGGAGCCGGCGTTCCCGTGCGCGGTGAGCGCACCGATCTCCACCTCGGGGTGCCCGCTGAGGAGGCGCAGCGTCTCTCCGCCTGCGTATCCGCTCGCACCTGCTACCGCCACTGAGAAGGTCATGTGCATAACCATACATGCGAATGCGATTTGATACAGACGCGGTCTAGTCTCGATCCATGACCGGCACCCCCCTCACCGTCCTGCCACCACCGGACCCCGCTGTGCACGGGGCCACGCGCGGCTTCGTCCTGGTCCTCGCGGGCGGCGGCTACGCCGTCCGGGCCGAGCACGAGTACCTCGACGTCACGCAGTGGCTCGCGACGCACGGGATCGCCAGCGGCTATCTCGACTACGCCGTGGCGCCCGCGACCTACCCCGTCGCCCTCCGCCAGACGCTCCAGGCGCTCGCCGAGCTGCGCGCAGGCGTGCACGGCCCCGTCGACGGCCCCGTCGTGGTGCTCGGCTTCAGCGCCGGTGCCCACCTGGCCGGGCTGGCGCTCACCGCCACCAGCGCCGAGCTGGCACACACGACCGGCTCCGGCGCGGGCGCCGCGACCACGCCGACGGAGGACGGTTCGGGAGACCGCGGCGAGCGACCCGACGCAGCGGTGCTCTGCTACCCGGTCGTGTCCATGACGGACCTCCCCCACCTCGGCTCGCGCGCCAACCTGCTCGGCGACGACGCTGATGACACCGCGTTCGCCAAGGCCCTCAGCGTCGAGCGACGGGTCGACGCCCGGACACCGCCCACATTCCTGTGGCACACGGCCGACGACGCGGTCGTCGACGTCGAGCACAGCCTGCGGCTCGCCGGAGCGCTGGGCCGGTCCCACGTGCCGTACGAGCTGCACGTCTACCCCACGGGCGAGCACGGCCTCGGCCTGGCGGAGTCGACCGGGGCACCGGGAGGCTGGACCGACGCCTGCCTACGGTGGCTCGCCGAGCAGGGCGTCGGACCGGTACCGACCGCGATCACCGACCAGGAGACGAGGTCGTGAGCACGACGACGAGGACGACCACGGGCGTCGTCGCGACCCGTGCAGGAGGCCCGGAGGTGCTCGAGGTCGAGACCGTCCCCGTCACGGACCCGAAGAGCGGCGAGCTGCTCGTCACGGTGGCCGCCGCCGGCGTGAACTTCATCGACACCTATCGACGGTCCGGCGTCTACCCGATGGAGTACCCGAGCATCCTCGGCACCGAGGGCGCCGGGACGGTCGTCGCCCTCGGTCCCGAGACGACCGGCTTCACGATCGGCGACCGGGTCGCCTGGTCGGACGCACCGGGATCGTACGCGGGTCTCGTGCGTGTCCCCGCAGCGAGGGCACTGCCCGTCCCGGCAGACGTCGACCTGAACGTCGCCGCCGCGCTCCCGCTGCAAGGGCTCACGGCGCACTACCTCGCCTCGTCGACCTACCCGGTCGGTCCCGGCGACGACGTCCTCCTGCACGCCGGCGCCGGCGGTGTCGGCCTCCTGCTCACCCAGCTCGCGGTCGCGCGAGGGGCACGGGTCATCACCACCGTCTCGACGGAGGAGAAGGAGCACCTCTCCCGCGGTGCCGGAGCGCACCACGTCATCCGCTACGACCGCCTCACCGACCTCACGTCCGAGCTGCCGGCACGCGTGCGCGACCTCACGGGCGGCCGCGGCGTCCACGTGGTCTACGACTCCGTCGGCAAGGACACCTTCGACGCGTCCCTCGCGTCGCTGCGCACCCGCGGGATGCTCGTCCTCTTCGGCGGCTCGTCAGGGCAGGTCCCTCCGCTCGACCCCCAACGCCTCAGCGCCGCCGGATCGGTCTACCTCACACGCCCGACGCTCGCGAGCTACGTCGCCACCCGCGCCGAGCTCGTGTCCCGGGCGGACGAGCTGTTCTCCGCGGTGCGCGGCGGCACGCTCAGCGTGCGCGTCGGCGCCACCTACGCGCTCGAGGACGCCGCCCAGGCTCATGCTGCGCTCGAGTCCCGATCGACCACGGGGAAGGTCCTGCTCATCCCGTGAGCGCTACCGGGCTACCCTCGTGCCATGAACAGCTCGTGGGCCGACGGCGGCTACGAAGACCGAGACCCGGGGCCATCGCGCGCCGCACGCACGGCACTGACCGTCCTCATCCTCCTCGTCACAGCGCTCAGCGCCGTGGCCTACCTGAAGATGGGCATGGACCAGTCGCGTGCCGACTGCTACCGCGAGGCACCGAGCGGAACCTCCGCGAACGAGATCGAGACCACGTTCCGCTGGTTCCCCCCGGGCTACGACTGCACCTACGGGGCCTGAGCAGCGCCGACACCCGCGACGGAGCCCGTCACCTCATGGCGACCGAGCTCCTCGTGATCGACCTCCTCGAACCGACCGACGTGGTGCAGGTGGTCCACCGGTCCCCGTCCGCGCCCGACCGCGAGACCGTCTCCAGCCCGCAGGGCGCCGGTCAACCAGGCCTTCGCCGTGCGGACGCTGTGTTCCCAGGAGCCGAGACGCGGCTGGAGCGCAGCGACGGCCGACGACAGGGAGCATCCGGTGCCGTGGGTGTTCGGCGTGTGCACGCGGGGCCCGTCGATCTCGACCGTCCCGACGTCCGTCACGAGAGCGTCCGGGCTGCTGTGCCCCTCGAGGTGACCGCCCTTGACGAGTACCGCGGCGCCGACCTCCCGCTCGAGGCGCACCCCCTGAGCGAGGGCGTCCGCCCACGTGAGCGCTACCGGCTGGTCCACGAGCACCGCGAGCTCGGCGAGGTTCGGTGTCACGAGGTGCGCGCGACCGAGCAGCCGGACGAGGGCGACGCGGGCGTCGTCGTCGAGGAGGCAGTGCCCGCTCGTCGCGACCATGACCGGGTCGACGACCACGACTGGAACCCGCACGGCACCGAGCCACGCGGTGATCGCGTCGGCGTTGGCCGCCGTCGCCACCATCCCGACCTTCACCGCGTCGACGACGACGTCGTCGCTCACGGCGTCCAGCTGGGCTCGCAGGAACCCGGCCCCCGGGACGTGGGTGGACCGGACACCCTGGGTGTTCTGGGCCACGAGGGCGGTGACGACCGCCATGCCGTAGGCGCCGTGCGCGGCGAACGACTTGAGGTCGGCCTGGATCCCGGCACCGCCGGTGGGGTCGGTCCCGGCGATGCTCAGGACACGAGGACGTGCAGGGGCAGACGTCATGAGGCGACATCCCTTCGCTAGTACGAGCTAGATCAGGTTCGACGGGTGTGCTCTCAGCCCGCGCCGTGCGCGGGCACCCCGTGTCGCTCACTACGATACTCAGCCCCGGAGCACGGCTCCCACCCGGCGGTGTGCCTCGGCGACCGCTGCCTCGCGGACGGCCGCGGTGTCCTGCGCGGTCAAGGTGCGGTCGGCACCACGGAGCCGCAGCGAGAAGGCGAGCGACTTCTTTCCCTCGCCCACCTGCTCCCCCGTGAACACGTCGAAGAGCCGCAGCTCCTCGAGCAGCGGACCGGCCCCCTCGCGCACCGCGTCGAAGACCTGCTGAGCAGGCACGCCGGCGTCGACGACCAGCGCGAGGTCCTCCTTCGCGAGCGGGAAGGTCGAGACGGTCACCCCCTGGATCGGGTCGTGGGGAGCCGCCGCGAAGAGGAGGTCGAGGTCGACCTCGAAGGCGGCAGACCGCGGCGGGAGCCCCAGGTCCTCGACCACCTTCGGGTGCAGCTCTCCCGCGTGACCGACGACGGTCCCGTCCGCGAGCGCGAGGCGCGCGCAGCGTCCTGGGTGCCACGGTGCGTGGTCCGGGTCGCTGGTCACGACGAGGCCGACGCCGACCCGCGCGGCGACGAGCCGCGCGCCGGCGACGGCGTCCGTCCAGTCGGCGACACGACCGGGCCCCCACCAGCCCGCAGGGTCGCGGCGCCCGCACAGCACCCCGGCGACCCGCCGCGGCTGGTCCGGCACGGCCGCGTCGATCGCCGCGAGCTCCGCCTCGGACGGTCGAGCGGCACCCGGGTACAGCGGAGCGGCCGGCGCACCAGCGCGCGGAAGCGTCACGAGACCGACCTCGAAGAGCGCGAGATCGCTCTGGCCTCGTGCGACGTTGCGGCGTGCGGTGTCGAGGAGCGTGACGAGAAGGTTCGTGCGCATCTCGTTCTTCTCCGCCGACAGCGGGTTGGCCAGGACGAGCGCGACCCGCCGCTCGTCGTCGTCAGGGAGGGCCAGCTCGTCGTGCTGTGCCCGCCCGACGAAGGGGTAGCTCAACGTCTCGACGTACCCGTCCTCGGCGAGCGCACGTGCGACGCTCCGGCGCACCCGCTGGCTCTGGGTGAGACCCCGACCGGCCGGTGCTGCCGGGAGGATCGACGGGATCGTGTCGTAGCCGACGAGGCGCGCGACCTCCTCGACGAGGTCGGCCGGACCTGTGAGGTCCGACCGCCAGGTCGGAGCCGTGACCTCGACGAGGCTCGGCTCGCCCGGGACGTCCTCGACGAGGCACCCGATCTCGCTGAGCACGCCCCGCACCTGCTCGGGGGTGTAGGCGACGCCCACGAGACGCTCGGGCTCGTCGAGCGGGAAGCGGATCGACGGACGAGGCAGCACCGCGTCGAGATCGCTCACCGCATCGTCGACCGTTCCGCCGCCGAGCTCGACGAGGAGATCGACGACCCGCTGGGCGGCGACGGCCGGCAGTCGTGGGTCGACACCGCGCTCGAACCGCTTCGCCGCCTCGCTCGGGAGCTTGTGCCGGCGCGCCGTCCGCGCGACCGAGATGGGATCGAAGTGGGCGGCCTCGACGAGCACGTCCGTCGTCGAGCCGCTGACCTCGGTCTCGGCTCCGCCCATGACTCCCGCGAGACCGAGCACCCGAGCACCGCGATCCCCGGCCGGGCTGTCCGTGATGAGCAGGTCCTCCGGGCTCAGCACCCGGTCGACCCCGTCGAGCGTCGTCAGACGCTCGCCGTCGTGGGCGCGGCGCACGACGACCGGCTCCGCCAGGGTCGCGAGGTCGTAGGCGTGCAACGGCTGACCGAGATCGAGCATGACGTAGTTCGTGATGTCGACAGCCAACGAGATCGGTCGCATCCCGGCCTGGCTGAGACGTCGCTGCATCCACGCCGGCGACGCGGTCGACGCCGCGACGCCGCGCACCACCCGCGTGACGAACCGGTCGCACCCCACCACGCCGTTGACGGGGCCGCCGTCCGAGACCTCGACGCGGAATCCCGCGGGCGTCGCCGCGGGCGTCGGTTCCGTCGGCAGCCCACGGTCCGTGAAGGCTGCACCCGTGGAGTGCGCGTACTCGCGCGCGACACCGCGCATCGAGAAGCAGTACCCGCGGTCCGGCGTCACGTTGATCTCGAGGACCTCCTCGCCGAGACCCAGCAGCGCGAGCGCGTCCGTGCCCGGCGTGACGTCGTGACCGGCCGCAGCCGAGTACCCGGGGCGCTCGAGGACGATGATCCCGTCGTGGTCGTCCCCGAGCCCGAGCTCGCTCTGGGAGCAGATCATCCCGTCCGAGACATGTCCGTACGTCTTGCGCGACGCGATCGGGAACGGACCGGGCAGCACCGCGCCCGAGAGTGCGACGACCACGAGGTCGTCGACCTCGAAGTTGTGCGCACCGCAGACGATGCCGCGCGGGACCGTCGGATCGCCGGAGTCGTCGAGGACGTTGTGGCCACCGACGTCGACCTGGCACCAGTTGATGACCTTGCCGTTCTTCTGGGGCTCCTTCTCGAGCGACACGACGCGACCGACGACGAGCGGACCGGTCACCCCGCTCGAGTGGACGGCCTCCTCCTCGAGGCCGACGCGCACGAGCGCTGCAGCGAGCTCCGCCGCCGTGAGCCCGCTGGGCAGCTCGACGTGCTCACCGAGCCAGGAGAGTGCGATGTTCGGCATCAGATGTCCATTCCGAAGTGCTGGGAGAAGCGGATGTCGCCCTCGACCATGTCGTGCATGTCGGCGATACCGTGGCGCAGCATGAGCGTGCGCTCGATCCCCATGCCGAACGCGAAGCCCGAGTAGACCGTCGGGTCGATGCCTGCCGCGAGGAGCACGTTGGGGTTGACCATGCCGCACCCGCCCCACTCGATCCAACCGGCGCCGCCCTTCTTCTGTGGGAACCACAGGTCGAGCTCGGCGCTCGGCTCGGTGAACGGGAAGAACGACGGCCGCAGCCGAGTCTTGGCCTCCGGTCCGAACATCGCCTTGGCGAAGTGGTCGAGGGTACCGAAGAGGTGCGCCATCGTCAGCCCCTTGTCGACCGCGAGACCCTCGACCTGGTGGAAGACAGGGGTGTGGGTGGCGTCGAGGGCGTCCGTCCGGAAGACCTTGCCCGGGCACGCGATGTAGACGGGCAGATCACGCTCGAGCAGCGTGCGCGCCTGGACGGGCGACGTGTGGGTGCGGAGCACGAGGTGCGAGTCGGTGCTCGCCGCGCGGTCCTCGCCGGTGACGCCCGCGACGAAGAAGGTGTCCTGCATCTGCCGCGCCGGGTGGTCCGGACCGAAGTTCAGGGCATCGAAGTTGAACCACTCGGCCTCGACCTCTGGGCCGTCGGCGATCTCCCAGCCCATCGAGACGAAGTAGTCCCCGACGCGTTCCTGGAGCGACTCGAGCGGGTGGCGGGCCCCGGGTGCCCGGCGCCCGGCGGGCAGCGTCACGTCGACGGCCTCCTCGACGAGGACGCGCGCGGCGCGCTCCGCGTCGAGCTCGACCTGACGTTCTGCCAGCGCCTTCGCGATCCGTCCGCGCGCAGGCCCGAGGAGCTTGCCCGCGACAGCCTTCTCCGCCGGTTCCAGGCGACCGATCTCCCGGTTCGCCAGCGCGACGGGGCTGCGGTCCCCCGTGTGCGCGATCCGCACGGACTTGAGCTCGTCGAGGTCGCGTGCCTCGCGCGCCGCGGTGAGCGCTGCGAAGACCGCGGACTCGACCGCTGCCGAGTCGAGGGGTGAGAACGAGGCGGGATCGGGCACTGCAGGGGTGGACATGCGGACCTTCCGAGCGGAGGGATGTGAGCCGAGCGGCCCTGGAGATTCTATGCGCGAGCCTCCGGTGCGCGGGCCGAATATCGCCTGAGGACCGCTCGGCGGACGAAGTAGGACGCGACGACCACCACCACGAGACCGGCCGTGGCGGCGAGCTGTCGGCGCGCCGTGTCGTCGAAGAGCATGAGCACCGCCACGCCGACGAGGGCGACGATGGTCGCCCACGTGAGGTACGGGTATCCCCACATGCGGACGGTCAAGAGCCCCTGCTCCTCGAGCCTCGGTCGCAGCCGCAGCTGGGACACGGCGATGAGGACCCACATGACGAGGAGCGTCGCGCCGACCGCGTTGAGGAGGATCCCGAGGATCGCGTCCGGCAACCACGCGTTGAGCGCCACGGAGACGAGACCGAAGAACACCGACGTCCACACCGCGACGTCGGGCACGCCGCGCGGCGACACGTGGAGGAACACCTGTGCACCGTCGTCCCGCTGGGAGAGCGAGAAGATCATGCGCGACGTGCCGTACACGTTCGCGTTGAACGCCGACAGCAGCGCGACGACCACGACGACCTCCATGATCGTCGCCGCGCCCTCCAGACCTGCGAACTCGAGGACCGCGACGAACGGGCCCTGGAGCAGCTGTGGAGAGTCCCAGGGGAGGACGAGGACCATGACGGCCACCGACCCGATGTAGAAGAGGAGGATCCGCCAGACCGTGCTCGCGGCAGCGCGAGCGATGCTGCGTCGTGGGTCTTCGGCCTCGGCTGCCGCGATGGTCACGATCTCGATGCCGCCGAACGCGAAGACGACCGCGAGCAGCCCAGCGGCGATGCCGCTGATCCCCTCCGGCGCGAAGCCGCCGTCGTCGAGCATCGGCCCGATCCCGACAGGTGACGGTACGTCGACGAGCCCTGTCACCAGGAGGACACCGACGACCAGGAACGCGCAGATCGCGGCCACCTTGATGGCCGCGAACCAGAACTCGAACTCGCCGAAGCTGCGGACCCCGGAGAGGTTCACGACGGCGAAGAACACGACGACGACGAGCGCGACGATCCACTGCGGCACGCCGGGCAGCCACCCGTGGACGATCTGAGACGCACCCGTGATCTCCACGCCGAGGACCATGACGAGCATGATCCAGTAGAGCCACCCCATCGTGAACCCTGCCCATCGACCGATGCCGATCTCCGCGTACATGGAGAACGCCCCGCTGGAGGGCATGGCCGCCGCCATCTCGGCAAGCATGCGCATGAGCATGACGACGAGCAGCCCGGCGATCATGTAGGACACGAGGACGGCAGGACCGGCAGCCTTGATGCCCTGTCCTGTGCCGAGGAAGAGACCTGCGCCGATGGCCGAGCCGAGGCCCATCATCGTCAGGTGGCGCACCTTGAGCCCGCCGGCGAGGTGCTCCGTGGTCATGTCTCTCCTAGCGTTGAGCGCGAGCGCTGGCATACAAGCAGACCGTGGCTGCCGTCGCCAGGTTGAGCGACTCGGCCCGGCCACGCAGCGGCACCCGGACCACGGCGTCCGCGAGGGCGCGCTCGTCCTCGCGCAGCCCCCAGGCCTCGTTGCCGAAGACCCAGGCCGTCGAGACGGCCAGGTCCGGCTCACCTCCCGACCGGACAGCACCCGGGCCGGCGACATCGAGGAGGTCGTCCAGGTCGCGATCGCCGGACCCGTCGGCGGCGAGCACCTGGAGCCCGCTCGCGTGCAGAGCCTGCACGACCTCGTCGAGAGCGATCCCCGACACGACGGGCAGGTGGAAGAGCGAGCCGGCCGTCGACCGGACGACCTTCGGGTTGTGGACGTCGACGCTCTCCCCCGCGAGCACCACGAGATCTGCTCCGGCAGCGTCCGCCGCCCGGATCACGGTCCCGGCGTTGCCGGGGTCTCGGACGTTCGAGAGGACCGCGACCAGCCGGGGTGCCGTGAGGAGCTGCTCGCTCAGGAGCCCGGGCGCACCGCCGGTCCGCTCGGACGCAGCAGTCTGGTCGACCACCGCGAGGATCCCCTGGGCGTCCGGGCTCATCGCCTCGAGCACCTCGTCGCTCACGAGGTGGACGCGCAGGCCACGGTCACGTGCACCGTCCGTGATCTCGCTGTACCGCTCGTCGGCCGTAGACGTGACGTACACGTCCCGGACACGTGGCGAGGCGTACGCGACGACCTCGCGCACGCCCTGGGGCCCTTCGACGAGGAACCGGTTCGCCCGTGAACGCGCAGAACGCCCGGACAACGACCTCACCGACCTCACCCGCTCGCTGCGGGGGTTCGTCAGCTCAGTCATCGTCCGGGCGTCCTGGCGATCCGTCGTGGAGCGGCACGACGACGAGCGTCGTGCCGTGCGACAGCTGGCTCAGGCCGCGTTCCTGGGGGCGTTGACGTCCTCAGGAAGAGCAGCCTTGGCGACCTTGACGAGCGCGTTGAACGCTGCGACGTCGTTCACCGCGAGCTCAGCGAGCACGCGACGGTCGACCTCGACACCAGCGGCCTTGAGGCCCTGGATGAGACGGTTGTACGTCATTCCCTCGGCGCGGGCCGCAGCGTTGATGCGCTGGATCCACAGCTTGCGGAAGTCTCCCTTGCGGGCCTTGCGGTCACGGTAGGAGTAGACGAGGGAGTGGGTGACCTGCTCCTTCGCCTTACGGTAGAGACGCGAGCGCTGGCCGCGGTAACCGCTGGCGCGCTCGAGAGTTGTACGACGCTTCTTCTGGGCGTTGACCGCCCGCTTCACGCGTGCCACGTGATGCTCCTTGCAGTTAGGGGCTGGATGATGATCCGTCGACCGGACGATGACGCCCGGTCAGGTCGGTCACTTACCGAGCAGCTTCTTGATCTTCTTGACGTCGGCGGCGTTGACAACCTGGTCGGAGGACAGACGGCGGGTGCGCCGGCTCGACTTGTGCTCGAGCAGGTGACGCATGCCAGCCTGCTCACGCATGATCTTTCCACCGCCGGTGGTGCGGAAACGCTTCTTGGCGCCGGAGTGAGTCTTGTTCTTCGGCATGGCTGCCGCTTCTCCTTGGGTCTGGTCAGGCGTCACGTTCGATGCTTGACGTGTGTCGGGCTGGGACCGGTGGGTACCAGCTCGGTGAGGTCCAGGACCTCTCCAGGTGGTCGTGGTGCTACGTCACTCGCTCTTCTTCGGAGCGGGCTTCGCAGCAGGTCGTGGGGTGGCAGGCCTCGGCGTCGCCGGCTTGGGCGTCGCAGTCGGCTTCGCCATCGGTCGCGGGGTCGCGGGCTTCGGCGTCGCGGGCTTCGGTGCTGCAGCCTTCTCGACCGGCTCGGCCTTCGCAGCCGGTTCGGTCTGTACAGCAGGTTCAGCCTTCGCAGCCGGGGCAGGCTTCTGCGCGGGCGCGGACGCCTTGGCCGGTGCGGCCTTCTCGACCGGCACCTCGACCACGGCGGGCTCGGGCGTCGTCTCGGGCTCCGCAGGAGCTGCGGGGGCCGCAGGAGCGGGCTCAGCAGCGACCTGGGCCTGCGCCTCTGCGACCTGGGTCTCGAAGTCGGGCCGGTCCACGGTCTCGTCCGGCTGGTCGTCCGCGGGACGCTCGGGGCGCTCGGGCTTGCTCGGCTGCGTCTCCTGCGTGCGTCGACGCTGCTCGCTCTTGGCGTCGGCCTTCTTCTTCGTCGGGCCGAGCACCATGATCATGTTGCGCCCGTCCTGCTTGGGCATGCTCTCGATGAAGCCGAGCTCGGCGACGTCCTCGGCAAGACGCTGCAGGAGGCGCACGCCCATCTCCGGACGAGACTGCTCGCGACCACGGAACATGATCATGACCTTGACCTTGTCGCCGGCGCTGAGGAATCGCTCGACGTGGCCCTTCTTGGTCCCGTAGTCGTGCGGGTCGATCTTGAGCCGGAAGCGGATCTCCTTGAGGACCGTGTTCGCCTGGTTGCGGCGTGCCTCACGGGCCTTCATGTCCGACTCGTACTTGAACTTCCCGAAGTCCATGAGCTTGCACACCGGCGGGCGTGCGTCAGGGGCGACCTCGACCAGATCGAGGTCAGCGTCCTGGGCAAGGCTCAGGGCGACCTCAATGCGGACGACGCCGACCTGCTCCCCACCTGGGCCGACGAGTCGGACCTCGGGGACGCGGATCCGATCGTTGATGCGAGGCTCGCTGATGTGATGCTCCTAAACACTCGGTTGCTGGTCCGCCGGGAATGAGAAAGGCCCCCATCCCTGAGCACAGGGTGGAGGCCATCACATCCGACGAGCACAGGCACCGCTCACACATCATGCGGGGCGCTGCTGCTCACGTCCGCGACTCGTCAAGACGCCACGAACGACTCGGACCGGACCCGGCCTCTGTTGTCACTTGCGTGAGCGATCGAGACTCGGGTGGGATGACATCCACTTGTGCACCTGTGCACGCGAACTGCAGCGTCGCCGGGGGACGAATCCCCTCGACGGCCGTGCAGGATCGTGAGCGCAGGTCGGTCGACTGATGACTTTACCACGACTTCTCAGCGTATCCGCGCACGGGTCGAGACCCCGTCGCACAGCAGGATCCCGAGCAGATCCCGCCTGGTCGTCGCGGACGTCGCGCGCACGGTCGCCTGTTCGCGCGGGTGCGAAACGTGCATTCGATGGAAGCAGTCGCACACTGGACTCGTTCCATTTTACGTGCTTGACTGTCGCCATGACCACAGCCCCGTTCGACGTCGAGCTCCGCTCGGCAGGGCTCCGCGTGACAGCCACCCGCCTGGCCGTCCTCGAGGCTGTCAGCCAGCACCCGCACTCGGACGCCGAGCACGTGGTGGCCGACGTCCGAGCGGCCATCGGCACCGCATCGGTCCAGGCTGTCTACGACATCCTCGCCGCACTGACCGCTGCGGAGCTCGTGCGGCGGATCGAGCCTGCGGGCCACCCGGCGCGCTACGAACGCCGGGTCGGCGACAACCACCACCACATCGTGTGCCGCGTCTGCGGCGCCCTCGAAGACGTGGACTGCTCCGTCGGCCCGTCACCCTGCCTCGCCCCCTCGGCCGACCACGGCTTCACGGTCGAGGAAGCCGAGGTCACGTACTGGGGCCTGTGCCCCCGGTGCCGTGCGGCCAGCACCACCTGAACCGCTCCACCGCGACGACACCTGCACTCACGACGACCCACAGACCCACCACACCAAGGAGACACCTGTGACTGAACGCTTCACCACCACCCAGACGGGCACGCCCGTCGCGAGCGACGCCCACTCCCTCACCGCCGGTCCCGACGGCGCGACCGCGCTCCACGACCGCTACCTCGTCGAGAAGCTCGCGCAGTTCAACCGCGAGCGCGTCCCGGAGCGCATCGTCCACGCGAAGGGCGGCGGCGCGTTCGGCACGTTCGAGGTCACCGAGGACGTCTCCCGGTACACACGCGCAGCCGTCTTCCAGCCTGGTACGACGACCGAGACCCTGCAGCGGTTCTCCAGCGTCGCCGGCGAGATGGGCAGCCCCGACACCTGGCGCGACGTCCGCGGCTTCTCGGTGAAGTTCTACACCTCTGAGGGCAACTACGACATCGTCGGCAACAACACCCCGGTGTTCTTCATCCGGGACGGCATCAAGTTCCCCGACTTCATCCACTCCCAGAAGCGCCTCCCCGGCTCCGGGCTGCGCGACGCGGACATGCAGTGGGACTTCTGGACCCTCTCCCCCGAGTCGGCGCACCAGGTCACGTACCTCATGGGGGACCGCGGCCTGCCGCGCTCGTGGCGCGAGATGCCGGGCTTCGGCTCGCACACCTACCAGTGGATCAACGCCGAGGGCGAGCGGTTCTGGGTCAAGTACCACTTCACCTCGAACCAGGGCAACGTCGAGATGGAAGGCTCCGAGGCCGAGCTCATCGCGGGCGCGGACGCCGACTACTACCGCCGCGACCTCTACGAGGCGATCGAGAAGGGCGACTTCCCGTCCTGGGACGTGCACGTCCAGGTGATGCCGTACGAAGAGGGCAAGACGTACCGCTTCAACCCCTTCGACATCACGAAGGTGTGGCCGCACGCCGACTACCCGCTCATCAAGGTCGGCACGCACACGCTCAACCGCAACCCGGAGAACTTCTTCGCGGAGATCGAGCAGGCCGCGTTCTCGCCCGCGAACTTCGTGCCCGGTATCGACGCGAGCCCGGACAAGATGCTCATGGCGCGCATCTTCTCCTACCCGGACGCACAGCGGTACCGCGTGGGGACGAACTACAACCAGCTTCCGGTCAACGCCCCCAAGGCACCGGTGCACAACTACTCGCAGGACGGGTCGCAGCGCCACCACTTCAGCTCGGCGACCACCCCCGTGTACGCCCCGAACTCGAAGGGCGGGCCCGTCGCCGACGAGGCGCGTGCCGGTGCAGGGAGCTGGGAGTCCGACGGCGAGCTCGTCCGCGCCGCAGCGACCCTGCGTTCTGAGGACTCCGACTTCGGCCAGGCCGGGACCCTCTACCGCGAGGTCTACGACGACGCCGCGAAGGCACGCTTCCTCGAGACGATCACAGGCGCCGTCGGCGGCGTGAAGACCCCGGAGATCCGCGAGCGCGCGATCTGGTACTGGACGAGCGTCGACGCGACGCTGGGTGCGCGGCTGCGTGCGAACCTCGAGCGCCCGACCGAGAGCGCGAACGAGTCTGCGGAGTTCGTCGGCGTCGGCGAGTAGCTCGCCCCGCTCGACCAGCGCGTCCACAGGGCCGGCACCACGAGGTGCCGGCCCTGTGTCGTCCGAACCACACATTCACCCACGGTTGCCTATTGTTTGTGACAATGGGTCCATGACGTCTGAGCACACCCACGAAGTCCCCGCCGCCGACCGCCTCGCTCCGCAGGCCGTCCGCGACATCGCCGACGTCGCCGCCGTGGAGGTCATCACGACAGCCGCCGTCCACCTCATGAGCGCCGCGGCCGTGAAGTGCGGCCTCGCCGACGAGGAGAACGCGGGGGACCACCTGGACCTCGACGAGGCGCGCAAGCTCATCTCGGCGCTCGCCGCGCTCGTGACGACGGCCGCACCCGACATCGGCAACCAGCACGCCCGGTCCTTGCGCGACGGGCTGCGGTCCCTCCAGCTCGCCTTCCGCGAGGCCTCGATCTATCCCGATGCACCGGGCGAAGGTCCCGGCGAGAAGTTCACCGGAGCCGTCAGTTGACCGACAGGACACCAGAGGACGACTTCCTCGAGCACTCCGACGACGCGAACGTCGGCACGGGTACCGTCGCCCACGACGCCGGGTCACCACCGGACACGGCAGCACCCTCGGCCGACGCCGCGCGGTCAGACACAGGCACGTGGTCAGGTACTCCCGCGTGGTCCGACACCCGCGCACGGCCGGACGACGCGGGAGTGCCCGGACCGGAGACCGACCCCTACCCCGCTGCTGCACGACCGTCGTTCGACATCCCTGTGTCAGCGCCTGTCTCGGCGCACCCCCCGGTCGTCCTCCAACGCCTCGCCGCACCGACGGCCGACACCCACGAGCACGGCCCCCGAGACCACGACGGCGCGAGCTCTCCGGCGCGCCACTCCGACCGCAGTGCGTCCCGCAGCGCGACCGACCGAGCGTCGACCGAGGCCCGCTCGACGGCGCCCTCGCGCCCCTCCACGCGCGCACGGAGCGCTGCGATCGTCGTGCTCTCGATGCTCCTCGTCCTCGCGCTCGGTGCCGGCGCCTACCTCGCGGTGCTCTCGCACCGGTGGGAAGAGCGCAGCGGCGAGTGGGAGGCGCAGTCCCGCGAGCTCGGGAGCGAGGTTGCGGACCTCACCGGCGACGTCGCCGGGATGACGTCAGAGCTGACGATCGTCCGCGACCAGCTCGCGACGGCCCAGACGCGGATCACCGAGCTCGCCGACGAGAAGGCTCAGGTCGGGGACGACCGCGAGAGCCAGAAGATCCTCGCCGACGACGTGCAGGAGGTCGCCGAGACCGCTCTCGACGTGTCGGCCGCTCTCGGCGACTGCGTCACCGCGCAGAGCACCGTCATGGGCTACCTCGCTGCACCGGAGACGACGACGCCGGACGTCATCGCGACCGCTGCCACCCAGGCAGACACCGTCTGTGCCGCTGCTGTCGAGGACTACAACTCCCTCCAGCAGGACCTGGCGGACTCATGACCGGCACCCGCCGTCGGTCCCGCATGCTCGGGGTCGGGCTCGCCACGGTGGTTCTCACGATGACAGGCTGCGCCGCGGTCCCGGACTTTCCCGGGCCGATGCCGACGTCCGTCGTCCCCACGACCGGGACGGGGACAGCACCGGTCAACCCCGGGAACCTCTCCCCCGACGGCTTCGACTCCGCCAAGCGGATGGCGGTACGGATCCGCAACGTCAGCTGTGACGACGTCGTGCGCGGCACCGGCTTCGCCATCGACGCCCGGACGCTCATCACGAACAAGCACGTCGTCGAGGGCAACCGCGACATCCAGCTGAGCACGTACGACGGGCGCGACGTCAGCGTCACGACGTCCGGCACGGCCGAGCTCGCCGACCTCGCGATCGTGCGCACGGCCGAAGACCTCGACGCCTACCCCGAGCTGGCGCCGGCCGACCCGAAGCCCGGAGACCCGGTCACGGTCGTCGGCTACCCGAACGGCGGAGCACTCAAGGCCACGAACGGGAGCGTCCTGCAGTACACGTCCGACCCGCTCAACGAGAACCTCGGCCAGGTGCTCCTCACGGACGCCCCGGTCGAGCCGGGAAGCTCCGGATCAGCAGCTCTCGACCCGGACGGACGCGTCATCGGCGTCGTCTACGCGAAGAGCTCGAGCGGTCACAGCTACCTCGTGCCCGTGAGCACGTTGCGCAACCTTCTCGCTGACGAAGCGGGCTTCGTCACCGCCCCGGAGCCTGTCTGCTGACGCTCGGGGCCGATCAGTCCGCGCGACCGACCCTCAGCTCGAGCGAGTCGACGCGCTCGCTGATGACCGCGCTCGCGGCGAGCGCCGCGTTCACCCCGTCGAGGACCGTCGTGAGCTGTGCTCGCGTGAGACCGGAGTCGATGGCGAGCACGACCGCGACCTCGGCCGTCCGGCCCGGCTCCGCGCGCACACGTGCGACCGACGGCAGCCCGGAGACAGCGTCCCGGACGGCCTCCGCGATCTCGGCGTCCACCGCTCCCCCGACCACCGCGGGACGCCACTGCTTCCCCTGCGCGATCGCCCACACGGCCGGGCGGGGCACGAGAGCGCTCGCAGGGCCTCCTGGGTCGACGACGAGCAGTGCCCAGTCCTCGCTCACGGCGGACAGGGCGGCGCGCACCGCGTCCGCCGGGACTGGCCGCGCGTCACCGCGCCACGCGGCCATGCTCGCGACGCTCGTGAAGACCGGGAGGGCGCGGCGACCGTCGGGCGACAGGAGCGCGACCACACCGGCCGAGGCCTCCTTGTCGATCACATGACCGTGCTCCCCCTCGCCGACGGCCTCGAGCTCGGCGAGGACCGGGACGAGCACCCGGACCTCCGCGAGACGCGCGACCACCGCGGCCAGCGACGTCGTACCCGCGGCGTGCCCTGCGAGCAGCTCGACGAGCTGAGGATCCGCCGACCCGTCGTCCCCGGCGAACGGAGAGGCACCAGGGAGCGCGCGTCCCGACGCCGAGGTGTCGGGACGCCCGTCGCCGTCGTGCCCCTCGGGTGGTCGAGAGGTCACGGCCGGCCGGCGACGTCGAGAGCCTGGGGAAGGGTGAACGCGCCGGCGTAGAGCGCCTTCCCGACGATCGTCCCCTCGACACCCGCGGGGACGAGCTCGCGCAGCACGGCGAGGTCGTCGAGGCTCGAGATCCCGCCCGAGGCCACGACCGGGGCGTCCGTGCGGGCGGCCACCTCGCGCAGCAGCTCGATGTTCGGTCCGCGCAAGGTGCCGTCCTTCGTCACGTCGGTGACGACGTAGCGCGAGCAGCCCGCGGCATCGAGACGGGTGAGCACCTCCCAGAGGTCCCCGCCCTCCTGGGTCCAGCCGCGCGCCGCGAGCGTCGTGCCGCGCACGTCGAGGCCGACCGCGATCACGTCGCCGTGCTCGGCGATCACCTTGGCGGTCCACTCGGGGTTCTCGAGCGCGGCCGTGCCGAGGTTGACCCGGGAACAGCCCGTCGCCAGCGCACGCTCGAGGGACGCGTCGTCCCGGATGCCTCCGGAGAGCTCCACCTTGACGTCGAGGCGGCCGACGACGTCGGCGAGGAGCTCGGCGTTGGAGCCACGGCCGAAGGCGGCATCGAGGTCGACGAGGTGGATCCACTCCGCGCCACCGGCCTGCCAGTCGAGCGCAGCCGTCAGCGGGTCGCCGTAGGACGTCTCCGAGCCGGCCTCGCCCTGGACGAGCCGCACGGCCTGGCCGTCCGCGACGTCGACGGCGGGCAGGAGGATGAGGCGATCAGACATGGCGGAGGGATCCTCTCGGGGAACCGGTCGGGTGGTTGTGGTGGTCAGGGTGCGGGGGCGGACACGGCGGGCCGGGTCTCAGAGCGAACGCAGCCAGTTCTGCAGGAGGTGCGCCCCTGCGTCACCGGACTTCTCCGGGTGGAACTGCGTCGCGGAGAGCGGGCCGTTCTCGACCGCAGCGACGAACCGTCCACCGTGGTCGGACCACGTCACGAGCGGCGGCCGGAAGCGGCCGTCGGCCGGCTCGTCGGTACCGAGCGTGAAGGTGCGGGCGGCGTAGGAGTGGACGAAGTAGAACCGCTCGTCCTCGATCCCGTCGAAGAGGACGGACCCGGACGGCGCGTCGACCGTGTCCCAGCCCATGTGCGGGACGACCGGCGCCTCGAGACGGTCGACGACACCGGGCCACTGGGCCAGGCCCTCGGCGTGGGTGCCGTGCTCCTCCCCCGCGTCGAACATGATCTGCATGCCCACGCAGATCCCGAGCACCGGGCGGCCGCCTGCGAGGCGCCGCTCGATGATCTGCCCACCACGCACCGCGTCGAGACCCCTCATACACGCGGCGAACGCACCGACACCCGGGACGACGAGCCCGTCAGCCTCGCTCGCGAGCACCGGGTCGGCCGTCAGCGTGACCGCCGCACCGGCGCGCTCGAGCGAGCGCACTGCGGAGCGCACGTTGCCGAAGCCGTAGTCGAGGACGACGACGGAGCGCTGGGCGGTCATCGGCGTTCCTTGCGGCCCGAGCGTCCACCGGGGGCCGCGAGGCTCCGCATGGCCTTCCAGCGGGACATCCCTGAGCTCGACACCACGCCGTCGAGGTCGTGGACCGAGGTGATACCGAGGAGCAGGTCCTCGAACTCGTGCGGTGCGCCGTCGAGGACGAGTCCTGGTGCGAGGTCTCCCGTGCGTTCCCCCGCCTGCCACTGGCCGGCGGAGATCTGGCCGCCGTCCGCCTCGACGAGGATGAGCGGCACCGTCTTGACCAGGGCGGACACCGACTTCGCGAGCACCTGCGGCGTGTCGCCCGACGCGTCGCGGCACACCGCGTAGGCACCGATGGGTGACGTCACGGCGTCGACCGGGATCTTGCTCAGGGCGCACGCAGCGGCGAGGGCCTCGGCCGTCGCGACCTGGGTGAGGATGATCGCGATCTTCGGTGTGCCTGATGACGTCACAGCGCGCCCTTCGTCGACGGGATGCCGTGCACCCGCGCGTCGGGCTCGACAGCGGCGCGCAGCGCCCGCGCGAGCGCCTTGAACTGCGCCTCGACGATGTGGTGCGGGTCGCGACCGGCGAGGACGCGCATGTGGATGCAGATCCCGGCGTGGTGGGCGATCGACTCGAGAACGTGCCGGGTCAGCGACCCCGTGAAGTGACCACCGATGAGGTGGTACTCCTGTCCGGCAGGCTCACCGGTGTGGACGAGGTACGGCCGACCGGACACGTCGACGACCGCCTGGGCGAGCGCCTCGTCGAGCGGGACGAGAGCGTCCCCGAAGCGGGCGATGCCCGTCTTGTCGCCGAGCGCGATGCGCAGCGCCTCGCCGATCGCGATGGCGACGTCCTCGACCGTGTGGTGGGCGTCGATGTGGGTGTCGCCGGTCGCACGGACCGTGAGGTCGACGAGCGAGTGCTTGCCGAGGGCCGTGAGCATGTGGTCGTAGAAGGGCACCGTCGTCGAGATCTCGGTGCGGCCCGTCCCGTCGAGATCGATCTCGACGACGACGCTCGACTCGCTCGTCGCGCGCTCGATGCGTGCCGTGCGGGAACCGCTCACAGTCCTGCCACCTCCACCAGTGCGTCCTTGAACGCCACCATGTCCTGCGGGGTACCGATCGATACCCGCAGCCAACCGTCCGGGCCCGTCTCACGGATGAGCACACCTCGGTCGAGAAGACCCTGCCACACCGCGTGACGGTCGTCGAACGAGCCGAAGAGAACGAAGTTCGCGTCCGTCTCCGCGACCTCCAGCGGAGCGCCCCCGACCCTCTGGCCGCGCAGCCACTCGACGGTCGCGTCGCGCTCGACGCGCAGGGCGTCGACCTGGGCGAGCAGGGTCGCCGAGTGCTTGAGCGCCGCCCGCGCGACGGCCTGCGTCACGGCCGACAGGTGGTACGGCAGCCGGACGACGCGGAGCACGTCGACGAGGTCACGAGACGCTGCGAGGTAGCCCACCCGCGCTCCGGCCAGCGCGAACGCCTTGGACATCGTGCGGCTCACGGCAAGGTTCGGGTACCTCGACAACAGCTCCATCGCCGACGGCACGCCGTCGCGACGGAACTCCCCGTACGCCTCGTCGACGACGACGACGGCCGGTGCTCCGTCCACGTCCACCGCGAGCGCTGCCTCGCACACCGCGCGGACGGTGCTCAGCGGCAACGTCGTCCCGGTGGGGTTGTTCGGCGACGTGAGAAGGATCACGGACGGCTGGTGCTCGAGGACCGCCGCTCGGGCCACGTCGGGGTCCACGGTGAAGTCGGTCTCCCGTCGACCGGCGATCCACTCCGTGAGGGTGTCGCGGGCGTACTCGGGGTACATCGAGTACGTCGGTGCGAAGGAGAGGACGGCCCGACCAGGTCCGCCGAAGGCCTGGAGGAGGTGGAGCATGACCTCGTTCGAGCCGTTCGCGGCCCACACCTGCTCGGGTGCGACCCGGACCCCGGACTCCGTCGCCAGGTAGTCCGCGAGATCGCTGCGCAGGGCGAGGAACTCACGGTCCGGGTAGCGGTTGAGGCCGGCCGCGGCCGCCGCGACGTCGCGCGCGATCGTCTCGACCACGTCCGCGCTCGGCGGGTACGGGTTCTCGTTGACGTTGAGGAGGTGCGGCACGTCGAGCTGCGGCGCCCCGTACGGCTCCATGCCGGCGATACCCGGGCGCACGGGCAACCGAGCGGGTCGGTCGAGAGAGGGGGGTGTCGAGATCACCCACCCAGTCTAGGGAGAGTGTCGAGACGAATCGCGCGGCGTCCGACCCGTGGCCCGGCGCAGCCCCGGCTGCGTCGGCGTCGTCCACAACCGGGCGCGAGGGGCGCTCACTGTCCCACCGAGTCTCTACGCTGGACGCATGACGTCACCCGCTGATCCCGCGCAGCCCGCCTCCGACCCCGGCACCGGACAGGTGAAGCCTCGCGGGCCCAAGCGCTGGGGCGTCGAGCCCGACTGGTCGAAGCTGCCCACGACCCGCCGCCCACCGGTCGTCAGCGACGCTCCCGCCTGGGGGACCTCCTCGATCGACGCCCGCCAGCTCATGAACCTCCCCGTCCCGGACGAGCTCGCCGAGGCGGAGGGCGACGAGGACGAGGAGCCTGAGACGGACGGCGTCGTCGTCGACGAGACATCCACCGTCGAGGCGCCGTCCACCGTCGAGGCACTGTCCACCGTCGAGGCGCCCTCGCCCGAGGTGGCCGAGCCACCCGTGGCGACGACGCGAGACGAGCCGGACGACGAACCGGGCTACGACGACCCGTACAAGGACGTCCCGTTCTTCGACGAGCCGCCCGGCGACCCGCGGTGGGGCGAGGAACCGCCCCGGGCGGACGAGACGCCCGCACGCCGGGGCTCTGCGCCGCAGCAGGGGGCGCGGCCGTCCGCGCGCCCTCCGGTCCGGCCCGTCCAGCGCTCGACCACCTCAGTCGTCGTGGGCGAGGACGAGGACCTGCGGCCCGAGGCCGAGGCCGCTCTGCGCCGGCTCGTCGGGCGGGACGATGTCGCGCTGCGCGACGACCAGTGGACGGCGATCGACGCCCTCGTCCGCGAGCACCGGCGCGCGCTCGTGGTCCAGCGCACCGGTTGGGGGAAGTCGGCCGTGTACTTCGTGTCCACGGCGCTCCTGCGCGCCCGCGGCGCCGGTCCGACGATCATCGTCTCTCCACTGCTCGCGCTCATGCGGGACCAGATCGCCGCTGCTGAGCGCGCCGGCATCCGAGCGGCGACGATCAACTCGGCCAACGTCACCGAATGGGACCAGATCCACGCGCAGATCGAGTCCGGAGAGATCGATGTCCTCCTGTGCTCCCCCGAGCGGCTGAACAACCCCGGGTTCCGCGACGAGGTCCTCCCGCGTCTGGCCGCGGACGCCGGTCTCGTCGTCATCGACGAGGCGCACTGCGTCTCCGACTGGGGCCACGACTTCCGGCCCGACTACCGGCGCATCCGGACGCTCCTCAGCGAGCTCCCGCCCGGCATCCCAGTCCTCGCGACGACCGCCACGGCCAACGCGCGGGTGACCCAGGACGTCGCCGAGCAGCTCGAGGTGCCGGGCGTCGACGGCGCCCGCGCCGAGGTGCTCGTCCTGCGAGGTGGGCTCGACCGCGAGTCCCTGCACCTGAGCGTGCTGCGTCTGGGCGACCAGCCGACCCGGGTCGCGTGGTTGCTCGAGACCCTGCGCTCGATCCAGGGTTCCGGCATCGTCTACTGCCTCACCGTCTCTGTCGCCGAGCAGGTCGCCGCCCAGCTCAAGGCAGCCGGGATCCCCGTGGCTGCCTACACCGGACGGACCGACCCGACCGAGCGCGAGTCCCTCGAGTCCGACCTCAAGGCCAACCGGGTCAAGGCCCTCGTCGCGACGTCCGCCCTGGGGATGGGGTTCGACAAGCCCGATCTCGGGTTCGTCGTGCACATGGGTGCGCCGAGCTCGCCGATCGCGTACTACCAGCAGGTTGGCCGAGCCGGGCGTGCTGTCGACAAGGCTCTCGTGGTGCTGCTCCCGGGCGAGGAGGACCGTCGGATCTGGGAGTACTTCGGCTCGCTGGCCTTCCCCCAGGAGCACCAGGTCCGGGCGACTCTCGATGCGCTGGCACACGGTGGAACACAGTCCGCCCCGGCCCTCGAGACCCAGGTGGACCTCACCCGATCCCGTCTCGAGATGATGCTCAAGGTCCTCGACGTCGACGGTGCGGTCAAGCGCGTCAAGGGCGGGTGGGAGTCCACCGGGCAGGGATGGTCGTACGACGCGGACAGGTACGCGCGGGTCGAGCAGGCGCGGCTCGCCGAGCAGCGCACGATGGTCGACTACATCACCACCGACGGGTGCCGGATGGCGTTCCTGCGCGCGACCCTCGACGACCCGGACCTCGTCCCCGGCACCCGGTGCGGGCGCTGCGACAACTGCGGGGGCGTGGACGTCCCCGCAGCGCCGAGCGTCGAGCACGTGTCTCAGGCACGCCAGGCGATGGACGTCCCCGGCGTGACCGTCGAGCCGCGCAAGATGTGGCCGTCCGGCATGGCCTCGCTCGACGTCGACCTCAAGGGCAAGATCCCCGAGACCCAGCAGGCGGCGCCGGGTCGCGCGGTCGCACGTCTCGACGGGCTCGGCTGGTCGCAGCCGCTGCGGGAGCTCTTCGCGCCGGGAACCCCGGACGGCGAGACCCCTGTGCACCTGCGCCGGGCGGTCGTCCAGGTGCTCGACGCGTGGCCCGCCGGCAAAGCTGTGGACGGCATCGTGGCGATCCGGTCCACGACGCGACCCGTCCTCGTGCAGCACCTCGCGCAGGGGCTCGCGACCTACCTGGGAAAGCCGTTCGTCGGCACCATCGGCCCCGTCCCCGGGCACGAGGAGGCTGGTCGGCACGACGTGAACTCCGCGATGCGGCTCGCGTCCGTCGAGCGGCGGCTCGCGCTCGAGCTGAGCCCCGCTGCCACGGCAGGGCTGGAGGGGCGGGCGCTGCTCGTCGTCGACGACCTCGTCGACTCCGGCTGGACTCAGGCGATCGCGGCGCGCCTCCTGCGGGGCGCCGGTGCGCGCGAGGTCCTGCCGCTGGTCCTCGCGCAGCGGTGACCAACAGGGTGGATCAGGCGGTCGCCGCCTGCCAGCGGCGACCGCCCAGGACGAAACCGAGCGCGACGAGCAGGAAGATCGCGGCGAGCGCTCCCCACCCCGCGATGCCGTGGGCGATCGCCGTCGCGGTGACGAGGAGCGGCGCGATCATCATGGCGACCGAGTGGCCCATCTGGCTGACGCCCTGGTACGCCCCTGCGGTCCGCTCGTCGGCCATGTCGAAGGACAGCGTCCACGACCCCGCCTCGCCCCAGAGCTCGGCCGCGGCGTGCACGAGAGCCGCGAGGACGAGGAGCACGACCGCGAGGAGGGCGTTGCCCGCCGCTGCCGCACCGTAGAGCCCGCACGCGAGCGCCAGGACGACGCAGGCTCGCGTCATCGTCCGAGCGGCCGAGGGGACCGACGTGGCCCCGCGGGAGAAGCGCACCTGGAAGAGCGCCACCAGAACGGTGTTCAGGAGCAGCAGCCCGGAGATCATCACCGTCGGCGCCTGGGTGTGTCCGGCGATCCAGAGTGGCAGCCCCACGGTCTGCATACCGAAGTGGACGCCGAAGACGCTCGTGAGCCCCACCATCGCGAGGTACTGGGGGTCTCGGAACGGCGACCGACCGCGAGACGCCGGCAGCGTCGTCGGTGTCGCGGTGACCGGCGCACTGCCGAGCGCACCGTCCGTCCCGTCGCGGTACGCAGGGTCGAGGGGATCCACCGGTCCGGCATCCTCCGGTGCAGCGACGTGAGGGGTGCCACCCCGGACGGACACGGGGCGCCGCGCCAGCCGGACGAGTGGTGCCGCGCCGCTCGCGGCGAGCAGCCCGACGACGAGCACGCTCACGCGGTACGCCACGTCCGTGTCGAGGAGGAGCGCGACGGCCGCGACGCAGGTGCCGAGCCCGATCCCGACGTTGACGACGACGTGGAGGCGCGCGCGCATCTCGATGCGGGTCGGTCCGGTGAAGGAGCGGGCGACGAGGGCCGAGCGAGCGGAGCCGCCGGCCTGTCGGGTACCTGTCGCGAGGCAGGCGATGACGATGAACGCCACCACACCGTCGGCGACGGCGAAGGACGCGAGAGCGATGCCCTGCACGAGGACGCACACGATGAGCAGGCGCAGGGCGCCGACCCTGTCCGCGAGGAAGCCTGCCCCGAGCGAGGCGAGGACGCCGACCGCACCGGCGACCGTCAGCCCGATCCCCACGGTGATCGGGTCGATACCCATCGACCGCGTGAAGAGCAGGGCAGAGACTGCGTAGAACATGCCGTTGGCGACGGTGAGCGACATCGACGCAGCCGTGAGCGCGCGGGCCACGGCGTCCTCGGGACGGAACGTCCGCGCGACCTCGCTGCCGATCCGTCGGGCGTGGTCAGAGACGCGGGGGCTGGTCGAGAGAGGCACCGGACCATCACAGCCCACGTGACACGCGACTCCAAATGGTGAAGGGTATAGCTTCATGCTCCGCTATCGCATCTCCGACTCCGACCTCAGCGCCATCCGGTTCGCCCTCTCGCCCCTCAACGAGCTCGGCCTGTCCCTGCGAGCGCTCCACGACCCCGCCCGGTTCCCGGCGCACCTCGCGTGGGTACGCAAGGTCGCCGAGACCACCCCCGCGGGGGACCTCGAGATCCTGCGCTCGCTCGTCGACGACCGGCTGTGGGTCCCCGACTTCCTCAACCCCGTCCCGGTGAGCCCGCTCACCCGCTTCGACGACGAGATCGCAGCGCTGGCCACCGTGCCGCTCGACCGGCTCGACCGCGACCTCGACGCCGTGCACACCGATCGTCCAGCAGCTCTGCGCGGTGCCGCGACGGCCGTCCGCGCACGCGTGGTCGACGCGGTGGCGTCGTACTGGGAGACATCCTTCCGGCCCTCGTGGCTGCGGATGCGCGGTGTGCTCGACGCCGACATCGTCTTCCGCGGCCGAGCGATCAGCCGCAGCGGGCTCGTCGGCATGTTCGCCGACCTCTCCCCCGCGGTGAGCTTCGACGGACGTTTCGTCACCCTGCACCTCCGGGACCCGCGGGTGCGCACGATCGAGACCGACGGTGCCGGGCTCACGCTCATCCCCAGCCTCTTCACCCTGCGCGTCTCGTCGCCGGTCCTCGACGACGCCCCTCCGTCGGTCATCTACCCGGCTCGAGGCGCGGCGACGCTCCTCGAGCCGGAGCGACCCGCTGCCGCCTCGGCGATGGTCGCCCTCCTCGGCCGCACCCGCGCGAGCCTCCTCGGCGCGCTGCACGAGCCGACGTCCTCGACGGAGCTGGCACGCCGCCTCGGCGTCACGACGAGCGCCGTCAACCAGCACCTGCGCGTCATGCACGACGCAGGACTGCTCACGCGCGCACGCCACGGACGCTCCGTGCTCTACCTCACGAGCGAGGTCGGCGCTGCGCTCGCGACGGCCTCGGCGAGATGACAGCGTCGGCGAGACTGCGAGAGGTGATCAGACGAAACGGGCCTGGACGGCCTCGCCGTGCGCAGGGAGGTCCTCCGCGTCAGCGAACGCGACGATGCGGGTGGCGATCTCCTGCAGTGCGTCCGCCGAGTACTCGATGACCTGAACGGCCTTGACGAAGCTGTGCACACCGAGGCCGCTCGCGAAGTGCGCGCACCCTCCTGTCGGCAAGACGTGGTTGGAGCCGGCCATGTAGTCCCCCAACGACACGGGAGAGTAGGGGCCGACGAAGATCGCGCCCGCGTTCGTGATCCGCTCGGCGACGGCCGCAGCATCCGCGGTCTGGATCTCCAGGTGCTCGGCACCGTACGCGTCGACGACCTCGATGCCGTGCTCGATGCTGTCCACGATGACGACGGCCGACTGCGGGCCCGCGAGGGCCTGGAGCACCCGGGCAGAGTGCCGGGTGGCCAGCGCCCTGTCCGCGAGCCGCGCGGCGACCGCGCCCGCGAGCTCGACGCTCGGCGTCACGAGAACCGCGGCCGCAGCCGGGTCGTGCTCCGCCTGGCTGATGAGGTCCGCCGCGACGTGGATCGGGTCGGCTCCGCCGTCCGCGAGGATCGCGATCTCGGTGGTGCCGGCCTCGGCGTCGATGCCCACGACGCCGCGCACGAGGCGCTTCGCCGCGGCGACGTAGACGTTCCCGGGCCCCGTCACGACGTTGACGGGCTCGCAGAGGACCGTGCCGTCCTGTGGCTCGCTGCCCGCCGCGCCGTAGGCGAACATGGCGATCGCCTGCGCACCGCCGACGGCGTAGATCTCGTCGACGCCGAGCAGCGCGCACGCCGCGAGGATCGTGGGGTGCGGCAGGCCACCGCCTGCCTTCTGCGGGGGCGAGGCCACCGCGAGCGAGCGCACCCCGGCCTCCTGCGCCGCGACGACGTTCATGATGACCGACGACGGGTACACGGCGAGCCCGCCCGGGACGTAGAGGCCGACGCGCCGTACCGGCACCCACCGCTGACGGACCTGCGCCCCGGGCGCCAGGTCGACGGTGAAGGGCGCGGGGAGCTGTGCGGCGTGAACGGCTCGGACGCGCGCGACGGACTCCTCGATCGCGGCCCGCACGTCGGCGTCGAGCTCCTCCAGAGCCCGTGCGACGTCGGCAGCCGGGACCCGGAGGTGGGTGGGTCGGACGCCGTCGAACCGTTCTGCGAGATCGCGCAGCTCTGCTGCGCCGCGGTCGCGCACCGCGGCGATGATCGGCTCGACGACGGCGGCGGCGTCCTCGACCCGGACCTCGGCACGGGGCAGTGCTTCGAGGAGCTCACGGGCGGACAGGGAGCGACCACGCAGGTCGAGTCGGTTGATCACGCATCCATCCTAGGCGGAGCCGTGTGCGCGACCGAGCGGTTTCTCGCGGGAGAATGGCCTCATGGAGCGCGTAGAGATCACCGACGACATCATCCGCCTGGGCCAGTTCCTCAAGCTGGCGGGCCTCGCAGAGTCCGGGGCCCAGGCCCGCGCCCTCATCACCGACGGCGAGGTCTCCGTCAACGGCGAGGTCGATACGCGGCGCGGCCGACAGCTGCACAAGGGCGACGTCGTCACCGTCGACGCTCCGGCCGGGCAGTCGAGCGCCGAGGTCGGCTGACCCGTCCCGTGTGCGGGGGCGCCGGCGACGACACGACCGTGACGGGCGTCAGCGCGCCATGTAGCTCGAGCTCATGACCTTGTCAGGGACCATGAGCAGGACGACGCGCTGCGGGTTCTCGCGGGGCTCGCGGTAGCGGCGCGCGTAGCGGGCGACCGCCTCGGCGATGTCGTCGGGATCGTGGGAGACGGTCACAGGCCCTTCGAGGGTGATCCACCGCCCACCGTCGACCTGGCACACGGCTGCGCGTGACGGCCGTCCGTCGGGTCCGGGGCGCCCGGCGTTGCGCGCCTTGACCGATCCGCCGCTCGTGGTGATGCGTACGACACCGGCGTCCGGGTCCCACGTGTAGCCGACGGGGACGACGTGGGGCGACCCGTCGACCCGCAGGGTGGTCAGGGTCGCAAGGTGGCGTTCGGTGACGAACACGTGCTGCTCGGGGGTCAGGTTGATCACAACGGACGAGTCTATGCGGGGAAGCCGAACGTCATGAGGCGGGACGGGCCGCCCGCACGGAGCGCGTCGAGGACGGCACGCTCGTGCGGCACCACGGGCTCGGGCAGGTCGTCCCAGGCGAACCACCGCAGATCGGCCGCCTTGTCCAGTTCCTGCAGTCGTGGCACGCCCTCCCACCGGGTGCACCGGAAGAAGAAGTCCACGCGCTCCTCGATCGGCCCGCCCCCCGGCGTCGTCCGGTGCATGGCCGTCAACGGCTCGAGGTCCTCGGCCACCACGACGAGACCGAGCTCCTCGCGCACCTCGCGGAGCGCGGCGTCGACGACCGACTCCCCGCGCTCGACGTGCCCGGCCGCCGCGGTGGCCCAGTACCCGTCCATGTAACCGGTGTCCCGGCGCAGCTGGAGGAGCACCTCGGCCACCGGCTCATCCCGGAGAAAGACGACGTACGCCGCCGGGACCACCTGGAACCGCCCCGCGCGGGGGACGCTCACGTGAGGGTGGCCGCACTGCTGGCGAGACAGCTGGGGCCGAGCAGCGCCTTGAGGTCCCCGTACAGGGACGGGTTGCGCTGCACCCGCAGGGCGTCACCGACCCGCATGACCTTCGTGCGGCCCGGGCTCGTCAGGCTCAGGTGCAGCGGAGTGCTCCCCGGGTGGGTGCGCAGGATCTCCCGGAGCCGCTCCACCACGTCCTGCGTGCACCGCGACTCGGCGAGCGTCACGACGACCGGAGAGTCGCTGCCCGTCGAGATGTCCGGGAGCGACACCTCCATCGCCTGGAGCTGCATCGTCTCGTCGCGCCGTCGCACGCGACCGCGCAGCACGACCACCTGGTCCTCGGCGAGGATCGTCGAGTACGCGAGGTAGGTCTCTCCGAAGAACATCACCTCGACGCCACCGTCGAGGTCCTCGATCGTCACGGCGGCCCACGGGTTGCCCTGCTTGGACATCTTGCGCTGCAGCGACGTGATGAGGCCGGCGATGACGACCGTCGAGCCGTCGGGCCGGGTGTCGTCGGCGAGCAGCGCGGCGACGGAGGTCTCGGCTGCCTGGGCCAGGACGTGCTCGAGGCCGGAGAGCGGGTGGTCCGAGACGTAGAGACCGAGCATGTCCCGCTCGAAGGCGAGCAGCTGCTTCTTGTCCCAGTCCGGCAGGTCCGGGATGTCGACGGTGAAGGACATGCCTTCGTCGTCGTCGTCACCACCGAAGCCGGCGAAGAGGTCGAACTGGCCCTCGGCCTCCTTGCGCTTGACGCCGATGACCGAGTCCACCGCCTGCTCGTGCACCACCTGGAGTGCGCGACGGGTGTGCCCGAGGGAGTCGAAGGCGCCCGCCTTGATGAGCGACTCGATCGTCCTCTTGTTGCAGACCACCGCCGGCACCTTGTCGAGGAAGTCGGTGAAGGACGCGAAGTCGGCCTTCTCGTCGCGGGTCCGCACGACGGCGTCCACGACGTTGGCGCCCACGTTGCGGACTGCCGTCAGACCGAAGCGGATGTCCTTGCCGACAGCCGTGAAGTTCGCCGAGGACGAGTTGACGTCGGGCGGCAGCACCGTGATGCCCATGCGACGGCACTCGTTGAGGTAGAGCGCCGACTTGTCCTTGTCGTCGCGAACGCTCGTGAGGAGCGCCGCCATGTACTCGGTCGGGTAGTTCGCCTTGAGATAGGCCGTCCAGTAGGAGACGACCCCGTACGCGGCAGAGTGCGCCTTGTTGAACGCGTAGTCGGAGAACGGCAGGAGGATGTCCCACAGCGCCTTGACAGCAGCCATCGAGAAGCCTCGCTCGACCATGCCACCCGAGAAGCCCTCGAACTGCTTGTCGAGCTCGGACTTCTTCTTCTTGCCCATCGCGCGACGCAGGATGTCGGCCTGACCGAGGGAGAAGCCGGCGACCTTCTGCGCGATCGCCATGACCTGCTCCTGGTACACGATGAGCCCGTGCGTGGTCCCGAGGATCTCGAGGAGCGGCTCCTCGAGCTCCGCATGGATCGGCGTGACCTCCTGCATCCCGTTCTTGCGCAGCGCGTAGTTCGTGTGCGAGTTCGCACCCATGGGCCCGGGCCGGTAGAGCGCACCGACGGCCGAGATGTCCTCGAAGTTGTCCGGGCGCATGAGCTTGAGGAGCGTGCGCATGCCGCCGCCGTCGAGCTGGAACACCCCGAGGGTGTCTCCCCTGCCGAGCAGCGCGTACGTCGCCGGGTCGTCGAGAGTCAGCGTCTCGAGCTCGACCGGCTCCTTGCCGTTCATGACGATGTTCTCAAGAGCGTCGTCGAGGATCGTGAGGTTGCGCAACCCCAGGAAGTCCATCTTGATGAGCCCGAGCTCTTCGCACTTCGGGTAGTCGAACTGCGTGATGACCGCGCCGTCCTGGAGCCGGCGCATGATCGGGATGATGTCGATGAGGGGGTCGCTCGACATGATGACGCCGGCGGCGTGCACGCCCCACTGGCGCTTCAGGCCCTCGATGCCCTTGGCGAGCTCGACGACGCGCTGCGCCTCGGGGTCGGCGGCGTGGACCTGGCGGAACTCCTCCGCCTCGTTGTACCGCTTGTCCGACGGGTCGAAGATCCCCGAGAGGCTGATGTCCTTGCCCATGATCGCGGGCGGCATCGCCTTGGTGAGCTTCTCGCCCATCGCGTAGGGCATCCCGAGGAGCCGGCTCGAGTCCTTGAGCGCCTGCTTGGCCTTGATGGTGCCGTACGTGACGATCTGCGCGACGCGGTCCTCGCCGTACTTGTCCGAGACATACCGGATCACCTCACCGCGGCGACGCTCGTCGAAGTCGACGTCGAAGTCGGGCATGGACACGCGGTCCGGGTTGAGGAAGCGCTCGAAGAGCAGACCGTGCCGGATCGGGTCGAGGTCCGTGATGCGCAGTGCGTACGCGACCATCGAGCCCGCACCGGAACCACGACCCGGCCCGACGCGGATGCCGTTGTCCTTCGACCAGTTGATGAAGTCGGCGACGACGAGGAAGTACCCCTCGAACCCCATCTGGGAGATGACTCGGGTCTCGTAGTCGGCACGCTGACGCACCTCGTCCGAGATGCCGTCCGGGTAGCGGTACCGGAGCCCGGCCTCGACCTCCTTGACGAACCAGGAGGTCTCGTCCTCCCCCGGGGGGCAGGGGAAGTTCGGCATGTAGTTCGCGGAGGTGTTGAAGGACACGTCGCACTGCTCAGCGATGAGGAGCGTGTTGTCGCACGCCTCCGGAAGCTCGCGCCACACGCGCCGCATCTCGGCCGCCGACTTGACGTAGTACCCGTCACCGTCGAACTTGAAGCGGTCGGGGTCCGCCAGGGTCGAGCCCGAGTTGATGCACAGGAGCGCCTCCTGCGAGTGGCTGTCCTCCTGCCTGACGTAGTGGAGGTCGTTCGTCGCGACGAGCGGCGCCCCGATGTCCTGCGACAGGCGGATGAGGTCCTTGAACACGCGGGTCTCGATGTCGAGGCCGTGGTCCATGAGCTCGACGTAGTAGTTCTCCTTGCCGAAGATGTCCTGCAGCTCACCAGCCGCGCGGACCGCCTCGTCGTAGTGCCCGAGCCGCAGACGCGTCTGCACCTCTCCTGACGGGCAGCCGGTCGACGCGATCATCCCGCTGCCGTAGCGCGAGAGGAGGTCGCGGTCCATGCGGGGCCACTTGCCCATCTGGCCCTCGAGCGAGGCCAGCGAGCTCATCCGGAAGAGGTTGTGCAGCCCGTCGTTGTTGCGAGCCCACATCGTCATGTGCGTGTAGGCGCCACGCGCCGAGACGTCGTCGCTCGCCTGCCCCGCGTCGCCCCAGCGCACGCGGGTGTTGTCGAAGCGGGACGTGCCCGGCGTGACGTAGGCCTCGACGCCGATGATGGGCTTCACGCCGGCGGCGGTCGCCTGCTTCCAGAAGTCGTAGGCACCGAAGAGGTACCCGTGGTCGGTCGTCGCGAGGGCCTTCTGACCGAGCCGTGCCGTCTCCTCGAAGAGGTCGCCGAGCCGCGCCGCGCCGTCGAGCATGGAGTACTCGGTGTGGACGTGCAGGTGGACGAAATCATCAGAGGTCGAGGCAGGTGCAGACGGCATGCGACGAGTCTAGATCGGCTCGCGGGCCGACTCGCCGACGCCGCTCGTGTGTCGTGTCTCAGACACCCCAGGAGGCGACGGACGCCGTCGACATCGTCTTGTGGGCGTCCCGGTGCCAGATGCCGGCGTCGAGGTAGCGATCACCATCGACGGTGTAGCCGAGGCGCTCGTAGAACCCGATCGCCTGCTCCTGGGCGCTCAGCTCGACCCGCACCGTCCCGTCGACGGTGGCCTCCTCGACAGCGAGCGACTCGAGCGCGCGCATGACGATCGCCCCGACCCCGCCCGCCCGACACCGTCGGACCACCGCGACACGCCCGATGTGCACGACACCGGGATGAGCGGGGTCGGTGAGCAGTCGTCCTGTGGCGACCGCCTCCGGCGGGACGCCGCTGCCGCCGTCTCTCGTGGTCCGCACGACGATGACGTGCGTCGTCGTCGGCTCCGTGTCGGCAGCGTCCATCTCCTCCTCGAGCGGGACGCGCTGCTCCTCGACGAACACCTCACGACGGACGGTCCAGGCCGCCTCGAGCTGCTCCGGGGTGCGGACACGCTCCGTCCGGAAGGTCGGCAGCTCGGTCATCGGGTCGTGCCTCTCATCGCCGCGGTCCCTTCACCGGTCCGCGGAGCGCACGGTCTCGAGCGCTCCGGCGAGATCTTCGGGGTACTCGCTCTCCACCTCGACCCACTGCCCCGTCGAGGGGTGCTCGAAACCGAGACGCTTGGCGTGCAGCCACTGCCGGTCGAGCTTCACGCGTGCAGCGAGCACGGGGTCCGCGCCGTATGTGAGGTCACCGACGCACGGGTGGCGCAACGCGGAGAAGTGGACCCGGATCTGGTGCGTCCGCCCCGTCTCCAGGTGGACCTCGACGAGAGAGGCCGCAGAGAGCATCTCGAGCACCTCGTAGTGGGTGACGGACGGCTTGCCGTCGGCGAGCACAGCGAACTTGTAGTCGGCCGACGGATGGCGGCCGATGGGGGCGTCGATCGTCCCCGTCGTCGGTTCCGGGTGCCCTTGGACGAGAGCGTGGTAGACCTTCTCGACCGTCCGCTCCTTGAACGCCCGCTTGAGGACGGAGTACGCGTGCTCGCTCTTCGCCACGACCATGAGCCCGGACGTCCCCACGTCGAGCCGGTGGACGATCCCTTGCCGCTCCGCTGCGCCTGACGTCGAGATCCGGTACCCGCTCGCGACGAGAGCTCCGACGACCGTCGGGCCGGTCCAGCCGACGGACGGGTGCGCCGCGACCCCGACCGGCTTGTCGACGACGACCACGTCGTCGTCCTCGTAGGCGATGCGCATGCCGGGTACGGGCTCCGCGACGACGACCGGTCCCGTGTGCTCGCGAGGATCGGGGAGATCGACCTCGAGCCAGCCCTCGGCGGGCAGCCGGTCGGACTTGCCGATCTCACGCCCGTCGAGGCGCACCCCTCCGGACGCGGCGATCTGCGCAGCGGCCGTCCTGGAGAGACCCAGCATCCGTGAGAGGGCTGCGTCGACGCGCTCGCCCACGAGCCCGTCCGGGACAGGCAGGGTCCGCACCGGGCTCATGGTGTGGGCTCGTCGTCCGCACGGCGAGCGGGCGTACCAGAGGACTCCGGGCGGGTGGGATCCGGCTCGACCGGCGCCTGGGCGTCGGAACCTGGGTCCGTCGACGACGTGTCGGTGACGGCGCCCTCGGACGGAGCTCGGCCGGTGGAGGCTGGATCGGTCGATGCCGCGTCGGTCGGCGTGGAGGACGCGCGCTCGCCGTCCGGACCGATCCCCACGAAGGCGAGGATCGCGATGGCGACGGCCGCGACGACGATGGCGATGTCGGCGACGTTCCCGATGAACGGCCCGTAGTCGATGAAGTCGACGACGTGCCCTTCGGGGAAGCCCGGCGCGCGGAACAGACGGTCGATGAGGTTCCCGAGCGCACCACCGAGGACGAGTCCGAGAGCGAGCGCCCACGACGTGGACCGGATCCGCCGCGCGCTGTACGCGATGAACACGACCACCACGACGGACAAGAGCGTGAGGACCCACGTCATCCCGCTGCCGAAGGACAGCGCCGCTCCGGAGTTGTAGATGAGCCGGAGACCGACGAGATCCCCGAGGAGCGGTCGTGCAGGCTCTCCCGCGACGAGCTCGCTCTCCGCCCACACCTTGGAGAGCTGATCCACGAGGAGCACGAGGAACGCGATCCCGAAGATCATGGCCAGGTAGACCCCGGGCCTCCGCGTCGTCCGGGCTGACGGTCCGTCCGTGCCGTCGACGGGGTCGTGGATCGCTGGGTTATCAGAAGTCTCAGACATCACGCTGAAGTCTCCCACGAGTGGCGCCGACGCTCCGCCCGAGGGATCCGGAGCGCCGACCGCCGTCTCGACGGTCCTCGGCTCAGCGTCGCTCTTCGCGCTGCTTGCACGTGACGCACAGCGTCGCGCGAGGGAAGGCCTGGAGCCTGGCCTTGCCGATGGCCAGCCCGCACATCTCGCAGCTGCCGTAGGTCCCCGCCTCGATGCGCGAGAGGGCACGAGCCGTCTGCGTGAGGAGGTCGCGAGTGTTGTTCACGAGCGTGAGCTCCTGCTCGCGCTCGAGAGCCGACGAGCCGGAGTCGGCCTGATCGTCACCGGCACCGTCACCCGAGTTGCGCAGGAGCTCCGAGAGCTCTTGGTCGGCAGCGTGCAGCTCTTCACGGAGCCGGACGTTCTCGCCGATGAGCTCGTCAGCGAGCAGGACGATCTCCTCGGCGTCCCACGGAGTCTCGCCATCACGGACCGGGAATCCCTTGACATCCTGGGTGAGGTTGGGGAACTGCTCCCGGGCGGGAGCGCTGCTGGTTGCGTCACGGGTCGACATCACGGCCTCTTTCATAGAAGTTAGCCGAGGTTAAACGCCGCAGCCGGTGCGCACAACTCACCACGCCGCTGTCCGCGGAGAGGTGAATCCTGCGCACCGGCTGCGATGCGACCGAGACCCGGACGGGTCCCCGGCTGGGTGGATCAGATGCCCTGCTTGCCCTGTCCCTCGCCCGGCCGAGCACCCGGGAGCGCACTGCCACGGTTGTCGAGGTCACCGAGGAGGTTCTGCAGGTAGCTCTTGAGACGGGTCCTGTAGTCGCGCTCGAAGATGCGGAGCTCGTCGATCTTCCGCTCGAGGAGCGATCGCTCCTGCTCCAGCTGCGACAGGGTCCGCTGAGAGGTCTCTTCGGCCTCGCGGACGATGCGGGTTCCCTCGCTCTTCGCCTCGGCGATGAGTCGATCCCCCTCTTCCTGGCCGGCTCGGACGTGATCGTCGTGGAGCTTCTGCGCCATCTGGATGATGCCGGTGGCCATCTCGGGCTCACGCGGCGGCACACCACCCTGCGCGACGACGGGCGGCGCCTCGACGACCGGTGCGGGCTTGGGAGCCTCCACCTTCTCGACCGAGACGGGCTGCTCCGCCGGAAGCGCCTGCTGCTGCGCGTTCGCACGGCTCAGCTCCGCGACCCGTCGCTCCGACGCCTCGAGCTTCGCCTTGAGGTCGTCGTTCTCTGCATACAGTTCGCGCAGCGTGTTGAGAACTTCGTCGAGGAAGTCGTCGACCTCGACGACGTCGTAACCCTCCCGGAACTTGGTCGCCGGGAACTTCTTGGTCAGGACGTCATCTGCTGTGAGCAGTGCCACCATCGTTTTCACCTCGAATACTTGCGCTGGACTCTTCGGTCATACCACCGACCACTACTGGTCACGCTAGCGGACATTCACGCATGTGCGCTCGCCGTGAGACTCGTTCGGTGGAGTATCTTCGCGTTCGGTCGCTCCCGTCCTGTCCTTCGCACTCACTGCATGGAGAGGACGTTGAACACCTGCATGAGGAAGCTCACGCCGACGAACAGGATGAGAAATCCCACATCGAGCCGGACGCGCCCGAGCGGGAGGGGCGGGATCTTGCGCCTGAGGAACTTCACCGGCGGGTCGGTGAGGGAGTAGATGACCTCGGCGAGCACGAGAAGTACTCCCTGGGGACGCCAGTCCCGGGAGAACACCTGCACCCAGTCGAAGATCACCCTCCCGATGAGGACGATCAGGTAGAGCAGGCAGACGAAGGCGAGAAGGCTCCAGATCACGTGCTAGCTCTGGTTGTAGAAGCCGGCACGGGTGGGACCGACCTTCTCGGCGACACGCTCTTCGCCGGAGACCTCGACGTGCTCGGGCGAGAGCAGGAACACCTTGCTCGTCACCCGCTCGATCGCGCCGCGCAGACCGAAGATGAGGCCGGCCGAGAAGTCGACCAGACGCTTGGCGTCCGCGTCGTCCATGTCGGACAGGTTGATGATGACGGGCGTGCCGGCACGGAAGGCTTCGCCGATGACCCGCGCGTCGTTGTAGGAGCGCGGGTGCACGGTCGTGATGCGACGGAGCTCGGCGGGAGCGGTCGGTGCGACCGGGGTCTCGCGGCGCGACAGGGATCGGTTGATCGGTGTGACCTGAGCCTCGTATTCCTGCGGCACGTCGGTTCCTACCTCGTCGTAGTCGTCGTAGTCCTCGTAGTTGTCGTGCTCGACCTCGCCTCGATCATCCGCGAGGCCCAGGTAAAGCATCGTCTTGCGCAGCGCTCCGGCCATCGCCATCTCCGTTCCCACTCGGTCCGATCAGCGGCTTCTCGGATGACCCCGAATGCTGACGGTGAGATCACGCTAGCCGAGCCGGGCGTCCCGCACGGAGCGACACGCCCGCCGTCAGCGAACACGTTCGCCCGGGTGGTGCCCCCCGGCCCTTCGGGACTCCCCTCGCGCGCTGGGGTCAGGCGAGCATCACGACTCCGGCGAACCTGCCTGTCACCGACCGCTCGGCCGTGGCGCGACGGTGGGAGAAGAACCGGGTGTCCGTTCGGGTGCACGCGCCGACCTCGAGCACCTCGGCGGTGCCGGCCCGGCGCAGCTCGTGAGCGACCGCACCGGGAAGGTCGAGCGAAGGACTCCCCCACGACGTCGTCGCCCGGACGTGCGGCACGACGTCCGCCACCTCGTCCTGCAGCGCCTGAGGGACCTCGTAGCAGCCGCCGCAGATTGCCGGCCCCACTGCTGCGCGGATGTCGCCCCGCCGCGCCCCGATCTCCTCCATGGCGCCGACGGTCGCGGCGACGATGCCGGCGACCACACCTGCTCGGCCCGCGTGGACCACGGCGACCACCCTGCGCCCAGGGTCGGCGAGCAGCACCGGCACGCAGTCGGCCACGAGAGCTCCGAGCGGAGCGCGAGCAGCTGCGGTGATCAGGGCGTCCGCCGTCCCGCAGCTCAGGTCGGCGCCCTCGGGGGCGCCATCGACGACCCGGACCGTGCTGCCGTGCACCTGGGTCATGTACGACACGACGGCGCCGAGCTCGACATCGACGCGGGCACGGTTGGCCAGGACGACCTCCTCGTCGTCGTCGACGTTGAGCCCGAGGTTGAGCGAGTCTCGGGGCGGGGCGGAGAGGCCCCCGTCCCGGGTCGTGAAGAACGCACGGATCCCGGGACCGAGGTCGACCTCGATCACCGGGATCACGGGGTGCACGTCACTGCCGACTGCCTGCTACTTGAGGAAGTCGGGGATGTCGAGCTCCTCGACGCGGCGCCGCTGCGGCTCCTCGTCGAAGATGCGCGGAACCTCGAGCTGCCCTGTCCGCGTCACCGCGTCGGGGTCGGTCGACAGGAATGCGGGCACCGGACCGCTCTGCTGGTACTGCTGCTGCTGAGCCGGCTGCTGCACAGGTGGCTGCTGCTGGACCGGCTGCTGCGCCTGGTACGCCGCCGCCGGGTTGACGGGAGCGCTCTCCGGGCCGTCGAACCCCGAGTCGAGGGGGACGACCGGACGCGCGAGCGCGTGCACACCCGTCGTCGTCGGCACTGCGGCGAGCGGCGCCGGCTGCGCGGGCGCGACGGGAGCGGTCGACGCAGCAGGTGCCGCAGCCGACCCCGTCACCTGGCCGAGACCACGTGCGTCCTTGCGGGTCTGCGGTGCCCCGCCGTCGAAGCCTGCAGCGATGACGGTGACGCGGACCTCGTCGCCGAGCGCGTCGTCGATCACGGCGCCGAAGATGATGTTGGCCTCGGGGTGAGCGGCCTCGTGCACGAGGCGCGCGGCCTCGTTGATCTCGAAGAGGCCGAGGTCGGAGCCGCCCTGGATGCTCAGCAGCACCCCGTGCGCTCCGTCGATGCTCGCCTCGAGGAGCGGCGAGGAGATCGCCAGCTCCGCTGCCTGGACGGCACGGTCGTCGCCACGTGCCGAGCCGATGCCCATGAGCGCGCTGCCCGCACCCTGCATGACGGACTTGACGTCGGCGAAGTCGAGGTTGATGAGGCCCGGTGTCGTGATGAGGTCGGTGATCCCCTGCACGCCCGAGAGCAGAACCTGGTCGGCGGAGTGGAACGCGTCGAGCGCAGAGACGTTGCGGTCCGACATCGACAGGAGCCGGTCGTTCGGGATGATGATGAGGGTGTCGACCTCGTCGCGGAGCGCCTCGATGCCCGCGTCGGCCTGCGTCGAGCGGCGGCGCCCCTCGAAGGTGAACGGCCGCGTGACGACACCGACGGTGAGTGCACCGAGCGCCCGGGCGATGCGCGCGACCACGGGGGCTCCACCGGTACCGGTGCCACCCCCCTCGCCTGCGGTGACGAAGACCATGTCGGCGCCCCGCAGGACGTCTTCGATCTCCTCGGCGTGGTCTTCCGCCGCCTTCTTGCCGACCTCGGGGTCGGCGCCGGCACCGAGCCCTCGTGTGAGCTCGCGGCCCACGTCGAGCTTCACGTCGGCATCGGACATGAGCAGCGCCTGCGCGTCGGTGTTGATCGCGATGAACTCGACGCCCTTGAGCCCGACCTCGATCATCCGGTTGACGGCGTTCACGCCACCGCCTCCGATGCCGACCACCTTGATCACAGCTAGGTAGTTTTGCGGAGTTGTCACGTCCGTGCCTCTCGATCTGGGAACCCTGAACCCTCACCCTCAAGTAGAGGGTTATAGTTATGTCAGGTTGTACTAGGAGTGACGCTATGCGCAGCACGCTGCGCTATCAACGACCGGGACCGCGTGTCGGTCACATTGTTCGACCGCGCTCGTCGCTGCGATGCCCTCGCGACACGGCCGACGCGTCAGAGAGCGTCATCGCGTGATCGGGAACGTCGGCGCGGAGACGTCGAACACACGGGCCCCACGGCTCACCTCGGCCGTGCGCAGCGTGGCGAGCACCTCGCTCTTGAGGCTCGACTCCTGCGAGCTCCCCCACTCCACCACCACGCCGTCGCGCAGCGTGAGCGTGACGGAGTCCTGTGTCGTCGCGGAGAGCGAACCGACCTCCGCAGCGAGGGCGTCCGGCAACGAGTTGAGGACGACGAGCGCCGCCTCCAGGGTGCGCCGGTCCTCCCCCGTCAACGGGATCGTGATGAGCGGCAGCTCCGGAGGCGCGACCGCCTCGACACCGACCTGGACGGCGTCCTGGTCCAGCAGCGCCACCCCCTCGGGGACCGGTACCGCTGCGACGGGCTCTCGCGCGACGACGTCGACCGCCAGACCCGACGGCCACTGACGAGCGAGCGCCACGTCACGGACGTTCGGCACCTCGAGGATCTCCTCGCGCAGGGCCACGGTGTCCAGCAGAGCGAGCGACGTCCCGTCGTGCGCAGCGACGACGTCGACGATCGCCGCAGAGTCGACCGAGCTCCCCGTGCCGTCGACCGTGAGACGGTCGGCGTCGAAAGACAGCAGGCTGGAGTAGAGCAGCGCCCAGGCGGCACCGGCGACGAAGGCCCCGACGCTCGTCGCGAGGAGCGCACGTCGCATGAGCCGGTGCCGCCGCATCGCCCTCTGCTCGGCGAGCCGCTCCGCCATCCCTGTAGAGAGGACGGGGACGCGCTGCGTCGCTCCCGTGGGCGTCCGCGACGTCGAGATCGCCCCGGTCCGCACGGTCGCCGGGGCGACCTGGGTGCCTGGACGCCGGGGAGCCCGCACAGCGGCAGCGGGCTGCGCGCCAGAGGCAGGCGCGGTGCGGCCCTTGGCCGTCCGCGGCGCCTCCGGTCGACGAGGCGCGGGAGGGCGTCGTGGGTCGACGGGCGCCTGTCCGCCACGGGGGCGGGGAGCGGGAGGCGGCTTCATGACCCTCGGGTCGCCTGCGCACCGTCGGCTGCACGCGCAGCAAGCTCCGCGAGCACCACGTCCCCGAGCTCGGTGACGTCCCCCGCCCCCACCGTGAGGACGAGGTCGCCGGCGCGTGCGAGCCCGGCGACTGCGCGGGCAGCGTCCGTGCGGTCGCGCACGACCCGCCCGCGACCGGGTGTCGCCATGCGGTCGACGATCGTGTGGGCGCCGACGCTCGGGTCGGGGTCCTCACGAGCGCCGTAGACGTCGGTCACGACCACGGCGTCCGCGAGATCGAGGGCGTCGGCGAACTCCTGCGCGAAGATCCGGGTACGGGAGTACAGGTGCGGCTGGAAGAGGACGATGATCCGGCCGCCGGCGGCGACGCCGCGTGCCGCACCGAGCATGGCCGCCACCTCCGTGGGGTGGTGCGCGTAGTCGTCGACCACGCGGACTCCGCCAGACTCGCCGCGCAGCTCGAAGCGACGTCCCGTACCCATGAACTCTCCGACACCCGCCGCTGCCACGGCGGGCGAGACCCCCAGCGCGAGCGCGACGAGGACCGCGGCCGTCGCGTTGAGCGCGTTGTGCATGCCCGAGACCCGGAGGGCGACCTCGAGGACCTCGCCGTCGCGTGACACCGCGCCCCCTGGCGACAGGATCAGAGTGAACCGGCAGCCCCCGGTCTCGGGCACCACGACGTACTCACCGAGGACCGCCGTCGCGGCGCGGTCCGTCCCGTAGGTGAGGACCTGGCCGCCCGCGGCACCGTGGTGCGCCGCCAGCTCCCGCGCCCCGGCGTCGTCGTGGCACGCGACGAGGTACCCGGACGGGTCGACGTTGCCCGCGAACGTGCGGAACGCCTCCTCGAACGCGTCGCGGGACCCGTAGTGGTCGAGGTGGTCGGGCTCGACGTTCGTGACGACGGAGACCAACGGTCGGTAGGCCAGGAACGAGCCGTCGGACTCGTCGGCCTCGGCGACGAGCACGTCGCCGGTGCCGAGGTGTCCGCCCGGGAGCGCCCCGTCCGCTACGAGGACCGATCCGCCGATGGCGAAGGACGGGTCGAGACCTGCCTCGGTGAGCGCGACCGCGACCATCGCCGACGTCGTCGTCTTGCCGTGAGCACCGGCGACCGCGACGGAGCGTCGTCCGTCCATGAGCGCGGCGAGCGCCTCCGAACGGTGGAGCACCCGGAGCCCGGCGACCGTCGCGGCGACGAGCTCGGGGTTGTCGGGGCGCACGGCACTCGAGACGACGACCGTGTCGGCATCGGCGACGTTCGATGCGCTGTGGCCGATCCACACCCGCACGCCTGCGTCGCGGAGGGCATCCGTGACCGCGCTGCGCCGCGCGTCGGACCCCTGGACGACCGAGCCCTCGCTCGCGAAGAGCCGGGCGACGACCGACATCCCCGCTCCGCCGATCCCGACGAAGTGCACGGTCCCGAGGCTGTCCACCGTCGGTCGAACCGGGTGGACCGCTGGTGTCGAGGCCGACGTCATCGGGCCACCGGCGATGCCTCGGCGGCCGACTCGACGAGCTGGAGCACCCTGCTCGCGGCATCGGGCACGCCCACCGACCGCGCGGCGCTGCTCATGATCGCCAGAGCGGCCGGGTTCTCGAGGAGCGGCAGGGCGATCGTGGAGACCCACGCCGGCGTGAACTCGTCGTCGGCGACGATGAGTCCACCACCGACCTCGACGAGCGGGCCGGCGTTGAGCCGCTGCTCACCGTTACCGATCGGCAGTGGCACGTAGACGGCCGGGAGGCCGAGAGCCGCCAGCTCGCACACCGTCCCGGCACCCGAGCGGCACACGACGAGGTCGGCGACGGCGTACGCGAGCTGCATGTCGCTGAGGTACTCACGGGCCTGGTACAGGGCAGCCTGCGCAGGGTCGAGCGCACCGACCGCAGCATGGACGGCCTCGGCCTTGCCGCGCCCCGTGAGATGCAGCACCTGGAGGCCCGCAGCGGTGATCTCCCCGACGAGCGCCGTCATCGTCTCGTTGAGCCGCTGCGCACCGAGCGACCCACCCGTGACGAGGAGCGTGGGAAGGTCAGGACGCAGCCCGAGCGCCTGCGCCGCAGCCGCCCGCCTCCCGGCGGAGTCCGCAGCCCGCTCCGCGATGAGCGTCGAGATCTCGTGCCGCAGCGGCAGACCGGTCACCTGCGCCCCGGGCAGGGCGGTGCTGGGGAACGTCACCGCGACGGACCTCGCCCACCGCGCGCCCAGCCGGTTCGCGAGTCCTGGGCGAGCATTCTGCTCGTGGATGACGACGGGGACCCCGCGGCGCCGTGCAGCGAGGTAGGCGGGTGTCGCGACGTATCCACCGAATCCGACGACGACCTGCGCTCCGCTCTCGTCGATCGCCGCACCGGCCGCACGGACCGCCGCACGGAGCTTGCCAGGGAGCCGGAACCACTCGATGCTCGGGCGGCGGGGCAGCGGGACGCGCGGCACGAACCGCAGGTCGTGCCCGCGCTCGGGGACGAGATCGGCCTCGAGCCCCTCTCGCGTGCCCAGGACCGTGATGGTCGCGTCCGGGTACCGGGCACGGACCTCGTCCGCCACCGCGAGGAGCGGGTTCACATGACCCGCCGTACCGCCACCTGCAAGAAGAACTGACTCAACCACGCTTCTCATCACCCGAGCTCATCGTCTGTGCCTGTCACTACCGGTCGTCTGCGCCTCGACGCCACCCGCCCCACGACGGCGACGGAGCGGCGCACCACGCTGGGGCGAGCGGCGAGCGCCTCACGAGCGCCCGGTTCGTCCCGTGCGAAGGATATGACGATTCCGAGGGCGAGCATCGTCGCGACCAGCGCCGACCCTCCGGCCGAGACGAGCGGCAGGGGTACACCGATGACCGGGACGAGCCCGATGACGACGCCGATGTTGATGAGGGCCTGACCGACGATCCAGCAGGCGATCGCGGCCGTCGTGATCTTCACCATCGGGTCCGGGTGCCGCCGGATGATCCGCACCATCGCAACGCCGAGGAGGGCGAACAGGACGAGCACGAGAAGGGTCCCCAGGAGCCCGAGCTCCTCGCCGAGGACAGCGAAGATGAAGTCGTTGTGGGCCTCCGGGAGGTAGGACCACTTCTCGAAGCTCGCTCCGAGGCCCACTCCGGTCAGCCCGCCCGTACCCAGACCGGAGAGTCCGCGCAGCACCTGGTAGCAGGCTCCGGCCTCGTCGCACGTGCCACTGAAGCTCGCGGAGATCCGCGCCATCCGGTTGCCCGAGTCGAGCACGAGGGCGACCACCACTGCGACGATGCCGACGCCGAAGACGCTGAACATCCGCAGGGGCATCCCTGCGACGAACAACGCACCGACGAGGATGAGCATGAGCACCATCGCGGTGCCCAGGTCCTTGCCAGCCAGCACGAGCGCGATGACCAGCGCAGCACCCGGCAGCACTGGGATGAACGCGTGCTTCCACTCGTTGATGACGGCGAGCTTCCGACCGAGCACGACACCGAGCCACACAGCGAGTGCGACCTTGAGGAACTCGGACGGCTGGATCGTCAGTCCTGGGCCGAGGGAGACCCAGTTCGTGTTGCCCATCTTGCCCGCGCCCAGGGGTGTGAAGATGAGGAGCTGGAGGCCCATGGCGACGACGAGGGCGAACCACGCGGCCTTCTTGTAGAACGAGGGGCGCAACCGCATGGCGACGAGCATGAACGGCAGACCCATGAGGGCGAACTTCGCCTGCTTGAGGAAGACCGAGTATGCCGAGTCTCCGTCCTGCAACGAGTCGACCGACGAGCTGGAGAGCACCATGACGAGCCCGAGCACGAGAAGGAGGATCGTGGCGCCACCGAGCAGGTAATAGCTGGTCACCGCGCTGTTCCACTGTCCCGACCACGCACCCCGGGCTGCGCCTCGGACCGGAGTCCGGTCGTTCGCAGCGAGCGGTTCGGGCCGCCGCGGCGTCGCAGTCCTTGCCATCGTGCGCCGCTACCGGGTCGCCGAGGCGATGCGGCGCGCCTCGGCGGTGAAGGCGTCGCCGCGCTCGGCGTAGGAGCTGAACTGGTCCATCGAGGCGCACGCCGGCGCCAGGAGGACGGTGTCCCCAGGCTGGGCGAGGTCGAAAGCATGGTCGACCGCTCGATGCATCACCGTCCCAGTGTCACCAGGATCGACCTCCACGACCGGCACATCGGGCGCGTGTCGCTCGAGAGCCTCACGGAGCCCGGCGTGCTCCGTGCCGATGAGGACTGCGGCCCGGAGCTGGCCGGCCCGGGACCGGACGAGCTCGTCGAACGTGGCTCCCTTGGCGAGGCCCCCGGCGATCCACACGACCGTGCCCGGCGCAAAAGACCCGAGCGACGCTGCGGCTGCGTGGGCGTTCGTCGCCTTCGAGTCGTCGACGAACGCGACCGCGGGCGGCTCATCGGCGCCGGGGGCTGCGATGCCGTCGTCCGTGGTCCGGTGACGTGCCGGCGCGGTGGCGACCGTCTCGATCCTGTGGCCCCCGGGCTGGAAGGCCCGGAGCCCGTCCCGCACCGCCGAGGCACCGACACCGTACGCGCGCGCAAGAGCCGCGGCGGCGAGCGCGTTCGACACGACGTGCGACGGCACGCTGCCGTCCGGTCCCGCGAGATGGGCCAGGTCGTCCAGCGTGCCCAGCTCCGCGGCACGCTCGTGGCGCGTCGGGTCGTCGTCCGCAGCATGGAACGCTCGGTCGCACAAGACTCCGTCGACCACCCCGAGCTCCGAGCGTCCGGGAGCCCCGAGAGTGAGACCGACCGCGCGCGCGCCCTCCCGGACGTCTGCGTCGCGCACGAGCTGCTCCGTCCGGGCGTCGGCAGTGTTGTAGATGCACGCACGCTGCGCCCGCTCGTAGATCCTGCCCTTGGCGCGCGCGTAGTCCTCGAGCGATCCGTGCCAGTCGAGGTGGTCCTGCGCGACGTTGAGGACAGCACCGGCCAGGACGGACATCGAGTGCGTGAAGTGCAGCTGGAAGCTCGAGAGCTCGATGGCGAGCACGTCGAGGGTCTCGTCGAGCACGGCGTCGACGAGCGGTCGTCCGACGTTCCCGACGGCCACCGTGCGGTGCCCGTCCGCCTCGAGGATCGACTGCAGCATCTCCACCGTGGTCGTCTTGCCGTTCGTCCCCGTGACCGCGAGCCAGGGCGCGGGTTCGCCAGTGGAGGGGCAGGCCACGCGCAGGTGCCAGGCGAGCTCGACCTCGCTCCACACGGGGATGCTGCGTGCGAGCGCCTCGACGAGGACGGGTGTGGTCGGTGGCCAGCCCGGGGACGCGACGACGAGGTCGACCGCACCGAGGTCGACCTCACCCGCGTCGGCGACGTCGGCGTCCGCAGCGCGCGCGTCGAGCGACACGACCGACCCGGCACGTGAGGCCAACGCCCGGACGACGGCGCGACCGGTCACGCCCAGGCCGACGACGAGCACACGAGCCGAAGCGAGGTCGACCACTAGCCCACGACCCACTCACCGTAGAAGATGCCCATACCGAGGGCCACGAAGAGACCGGCGATGATCCAGAAGCGGATGACGATCGTCACCTCGCCCCAGCCCGAGAGCTCGAAGTGGTGGTGCAGCGGTGCCATCTTGAACACGCGCTTGCCGGTCATCTTGAAGAAGCCGATCTGGATGATGTCCGAGAGGACCACGAGCACGAACATCCCACCGATGATGATCGCGAGGATCTCGGTCCGGGAGAGGATCGAGAGACCTGCGAGCGCGCCGCCGAGGGCGAGCGAGCCCGTGTCGCCCATGAAGATCTTCGCCGGCGAGGCGTTCCACCAGAGGAAGCCGAAGCAGGCGCCCATGATGGCCGCGGCGACGATCGCCAGGTCGAGCGGGTCCCGCACCTCGTAGCAACGTGGTCCGACCGAGCCCGCGAGCTGGCAGTTCTGGTTGAACTGCCAGATCCCGACGATGACGTACGCGCCGAAGACGATGAGCGAGACACCGGTGGCGAGCCCGTCCAGGCCGTCGGTGAGGTTCACCGCGTTCGACCAGGCGGTGATGATGAGGTTCGCCCAGAGGACGAAGAGGATGAGGCCGAGCGTGACGCCGGCGAACGCCAGGTCGATGTTCGTGTCACGGATGAACGAGATCTTCATCGACGCAGGCGTCCGGAAGTTCTCGTTCGGGAAGCGCACCGCCAGCACGGCGAAGGTGATCCCCACGACTCCCTGGCCGACGATCTTCCACCGGGCCGAGAGCCCGAGGCTGCGTTGACGCGAGATCTTGATGTAGTCGTCGAGCAGACCGATGAGGCCGAGGCCCGCCATGAGGAAGATGACGAGGACGGCGGACGTCGACGGAAGGCGTCCGCTGACGATGCACGCCATCGCCCATCCTGCGATCGTGGCCCCGATGATGACGACGCCACCCATGGTCGGTGTGCCGCGCTTGGTGAAGTGCGCGGTCGGTCCGTCCTGCCGGATGAACTGGCCGTAGTTGCGCCTGACGAGCAGCCGGATGAACAGCGGTGTGCCGAAGAGCGCGACGAGCAGCGCCGTTCCCGCCGAGACGAGTACCCCGATCACGAGGCGACCGCGCCGGCGAGCTCGTCGCCGAGGCGCCACAGACCCGCGCCGTTGGACGCCTTGACGAGCACGACGTCCCCGTCGCGGAGCTCCCCCGCGAGGAACCGCGAGGCGCTGTCGACGTCCGGGACCTCGAGCACCTCGTCGCCCCAGGACCCTTCCTGGGTCGCACCGTCACCGATGCCGGACGCGCCGGCTCCGACGACCACGAGCAGCTTGATGTTCAGACGTACGACCAGGCGGCCGACCTCGTCGTGCACCGCGCGCGAGTCCGGTCCGAGCTCGAGCATCTCGCCGAGGACCGCGATGGATCGTCGGTCGCGGCCCGCCATGACAGCGAGGGCCTTGAGCGCCGCGCGCATCGAGTCCGGGTTCGCGTTGTAGGAGTCGTCGATGACGGTCACACCGTCGGGACGGTCGGTGACGGCCATCCGGTGCGGGCTGGAGGCGGCCGCCGTGCTGAGGATCGCCGCGACGTCGGCGAGCGGCAGCCCGAGCTCGAGAGAGGCCGCGGCGGCAGCGAGCGCGTTGGTGAGGTGGTGCTCCCCGACGAGACGGAGAGCGACCGGCGCGGTAGCACCAGCGTGCTGGAGCTCGAAGGACACCCGGCCGCCGCGGTCGATGCGGACGTCGACAGCACGCACCGTGCAGTCGCGGACGGTGCCGAAGGTCACCACACGACCCGGCGCGACGTCCCGCATCGCGACGACACGGTGGTCGTCGGCGTTGAGCACCGCGACCCCGCCGGGTGCCAGACCCGTCACGAGCTCGGACTTCGCCCGAGCGACGGCGTCGAGGCCGCCGAAGCCGCCGAGGTGGGCACTACCGACAGCCAGGACGACGGCGACGTCAGGAGGGGCGATGCCCGTGAGGTACGTGAGGTCGCCGGCTGCGGAGGCGCCCATCTCCAGGACGAGGAAGCGCGTGCTGCGTGTCGCGCGCAGCACCGTGAGCGGCAGCCCGATCTCGTTGTTGAGCGAGCCCGCGGGCAGCACCGTCTCCCCTGCAGAGGCGAGCACCTCGCCGAGCAGGTCCTTCGTCGTGGTCTTGCCGACGGATCCCGTCACAGCGACAACCTCGACCGGCCCCACGCCGCGCAGTCGGCGCAGGTGCTCGGCAGCGAGCAGGCCGAGTGCCAGCTGGACATCGCGGACGACGACGCACGGCGTCCCCTCGATCGCACGCGACGCCAGCACGAGCGCGGCTCCCGCGTCGACGGCCGTTTGCGCGTGGTCGTGCCCGTCGGTCCGTTCGCCGACGATCGCGACGAAGAGTCCGTCCGGGCCCACCTTCCGCGAGTCCGTCTCGACCGTGCCGCGGACGACGAGCTCGGGGGAAGCGGTCAGCTCGCCCCCGGTGACCTGCGCGATCTCTGCTGCGGTCAGATCGATCACTCGTCGTGCTCCTTCGTGTTGTTCACGCGGGCCGCCAGTGCAGCCCGCACCTCGACCCTGTCGTCGAGCGGGTGGTTCACGCCGTCGATCTCCTGCCACACCTCGTGGCCCCGACCGGCAACGAGGACTGTATCGTCCTCCTGCGCGGCGAGGACGACCTCACGGATGGCCCGCGCACGTGGAGCGATCTCGAGGACCTCCACGACGTGCGCCCGGGTCTCACCAGGAGCACCGGCCGCGACCTCACGGGCACCGACGAGGACGTCGGCCCGGATCCCTTCGGCGGGCTCTCCGTGCGGGTCGTCGTCGGTGATCACCACGACGTCGGCAGCACGCGCTGCGACAGCGCCCATCGTAGGCCGTTTGCCCTTGTCCCGGTCCCCCGTCGCGCCGAAGACGACCGTCAGCCGTCCGCGGGTCGTCGGGCGCAGGGCAGAGATCGCCAGCTCGAGGGCGTCGGCGTTGTGCGCGAAGTCGACGACGACGCGCGGCGACGCACCGACGAGCTCCATCCGGCCCGGGACCGCCGCGTCGAGGCCGCCCGACAGGTCGAGCGCCGCAGACAGCGCCTCGGTGTCCGCCCCTGCCTCGACCACCATCGTCAGCGCGAGCGCCGCGTTGGCCACGTTGAACGCGCCCGGGAGAGCCGTGCGTGTCCGGATGCTGCGCCCGTCGCGATGACGCAGCGTGAACGCCGAGCCGTCGCTCTCTGGGACGACGTCGGTGACCCACCAGTCGGTGGCTCCGGCGCTCTCGACGCTCAGCGTCGCGACGGGGATGCGCGCCGCCTCGGCGAAGCGGCGGCCCCAGCGACCGTCGACGACGACGACACCGCGCCGCGCTCGCTCCGGGGTGAACAATGTCACCTTCGCTGCGAAGTACTCGTCGAGCGTCTCGTGGAAGTCGAGGTGGTCCTGGCTGAGGTTCGTGAAGCCGACCATGTCGAACACGATGCCGTCGACCCGGTTCAGCGCGAGCGCGTGCGAGGACACCTCCATCGCGAGCGTCTGGACACCGTCCTCCCGCATGGTCGCCAGGACGGCCTGCAGCGTCGCTGCGTCGGGCGTGGTCAGTCGGCTCGGCAGCACGCGGTCGCCCGACCGTGTCTCGACCGTGCCGATGAGCCCGACCGTGCGTCCCTGCGCCCGGGACAGCTGGTCGAGCAGGTATGTGGTGGTGGTCTTGCCGTTGGTCCCCGTGACGCCGAACGTCAGGAGCGAGTCCGCCGGGTCCCCGTAGAACCATGCGGCGAGACCGCTGAGCAGGGCCCGCACGTCGGCGCCGTCGGGGACGAGCAGCACGGGCACCGCCCCCGTAGCCCCGGAGGCGCTGCTGGTGGCGCTGGTGGCGCTGGTGGCGCTGAGCGAGCGCACGCTCTCGGCGACGAGCTTGCGGCCGTGCGCATCCGTGAGGATCGCGACCGCACCGCGACGGACTGCGTCGGCCGCGTAGCGGGCGCCGTGAGAGGTGAATCCCTGGGTCGCGACGAACAGGTCTCCGGGGACGACGTCGCCGCTGCTCGAGGTCAGGCCGGTGACGCTCACCTGCGCCGACGAGTCCGGCGCAACGAGGTCGAACCGTGCGGAGATCGCGCCGACGGACCGAGCGCTCGAGCTGGCGGGGCGCATCTGGTCGTGCACGGAAGTCATGGGACAAACCTATCCTGCGAGGGCCAGCGCCCCGCGCACGGTCGAGACGGTCCGGCGGCTGCTGCGGCTGCCGTGGGCCGGTCTCGGCCCACGGTCACCAGGTGGTCGGGTACAGGTTCGCGACGGTTCCCGACGGCTCGACACCGAGCTGCTGGAGCCCGGCCGACGTCACCTCGGCGAAGACGGGTGCGGCGGCGTCGCCGCCGAAGATCGACACCTTCGGGTTCTCGATGAAGACGCCCACGGCCAGACGCGGGTCGTCGACGGGTGCCACGCCGATGAACGACGCGAGGATGTTGTTGAGCGCTCCGCTGGCGTCCGGGGTCTGCGCCGTCCCGGTCTTGCCTGCGACACGGTACCCGTCGATGGCTGCGTTCGATCCCGTGCCCTCGACGACGGCCGACTCCATCATCGAGAGAACCTGCTCCGCGGTCCCGGGCGAGATCGCCTGGACACCGGCCGGCTGCACGGACGGGCTGAAGGTTCCGCCCGCCGGTGTCGTCCCGGCCACGAGGTGCGGGGTGACCCGCACCCCGTCGTTCGCGATCGTCGCGAAGACGTTGGTCGCCTGAAGAGCCGTGACCGAGACGCTCTGCCCGAAGAGCACCGCATACTCCGTACGCCCGTCCCAGCTGTCCGCGGGCGCGAGCAGGCCCTTCTCCTCCCCCGCGAGCTCGATGCCCGTGGTCTCGCCGAACCCGAACTTCTTGAGGTAGTCGTGGCGGACCTGCTTAGGGATGTTCTGGCCGACCATGACGGTGCCGGTGTTGGACGAGTCGGCGAAGATCCCGGTGAGCGTCCAGTTCTCCATCTCGTGCTCGTGGGAGTCTTCGAAGGTCTGGTTGTTCGCCGTCGTGTACTTGTCCTCCACCTGGTACTGGCTCGTCGGTGTCGCCACGCCGGTCTCGATCGCGGCAGCCATCGTGATGACCTTCGCGGTGGACCCCGGGTCGAAGATGGTCGAGATGGCCTTGCTCCCGCCGAAGCCGTCCGGGCTGTTCGGGTCGAACGTGCCGGAGTCCGCGAGAGCGAGGATCGCCCCTGTCTTGATGTCCATGACGACGACGAAACCGCCCGTGCCGCCCATCTTGGCGATCTGCGCGTCCAGCGAAGCCCCCGCCAGCCACTGGAGATCCGTGAGGATCGTCAGCTGGACGTCGTCCCCCGGGACGGCGGGGACGGTCGACTGCACCCCCGTGGGGATGACGTGCCCCTTCGACCCGCGCTCGTACGTCATGCTGCCCTCGGTGCCGGCGAGGGTGTCGTTGAGGGAGTGCTCGAGGCCCGCCTTGCCGACGGTGTCGCTGCCGATGAAGCCGATGAGGTTTCCACCGGTCGTGCCGGCCGGGTAGGACCGCTTGGAGAACGGCGTCGCGAACACGCCGGAGATCTCCAGCGCGCGGATGGCGTCCCACGTCTCCGGCGCGACGTCCTTCTTGATGACCTTGTACTTCCGCTCCCCGTTGAGCAGGGCGGCGAGCTCGGGGGCGGGGATGTCGAGGATCGGCGAGAGCAGCCGTGCCGCCTCGGTGGGGCCGCCGAGGAGGGTGCGGTCCTCGTAGTGCTTCCAGTTGGCGATGAGCTCCTGGTCCACGAAGATGTCGTACCGCGTGACGGACGTCGCGAGCACCACTCCGTCGGCGTCGGTGATCTCACCGCGGACCGCCGGGATCGCGGTCACCTTCGTCCGCATGTCCTGCGCGACGGCCGCGAGAGCTTCGCCGGCGTACAGCTGGACGTAGACGAGCCGTCCCGAGAAGAGCACGAGGACGAGCATGACGACGACACTGAGGAACCGGATCCGGCGTCCCGGGTCGGAAGCCTCCTTCGCGGGCTTCGGCTTCCGGGGCTCGCCGCTTCGGCGCACGACACTGCGTGCCCGCGCGGTCGACGCCGTGTCGCGCAAGACGATCCGTGGGCTCGACGCCGAGGAGGACGAGGACCGAGGAACCGTGCTCGAGGAGGTCGACCGCGCCGCCGACCCGGAGCGTGCTCCCACGACCGCTCTGGGCGACGCGACCGAACGTGTCGCGCTCCGCGGCGATGACGTCGTGCGCGCGGAGTTCGATCGCGGTGCGACAGGCTTCGATGCTGCCGTTCGCGGTGCACCCGCCGGCGCTCGCGGCGAACGCGCTGGTGCAGCGCCGCGAGCGCTCGTGCCCGTGCTCGCTCTCGATCGACCCGTCTGCGACTGTCGCGCACCCGTCGTGCCCGCCGAGCTCGCGCCGCCGCGCGTCGTGGACGAACGCGGTCGCTCGGTCGTGCTCCGCGAGCCGGCCGTGCGTGGAGAGTCTGTTGTGCGTCCGGCGTCTGTCTTGCGTGCAGGCGCGGTCTTGCGCCCAGACTCCGTCGTGCGGGGGGAAGCCTTCCGGTCGACCGTGCGGTCAGAGCCGACCCGCGCCGAGTCACCCGGGCGCGGCGTACGAGGTCGGCGACCGCCGGCGTCGCCAGGTGTGCCCGCGCTCGACCGCGGCGTCCGAGGGGTTGGACCCGATGGAGTCATTGCCCCGCCGCAGGGCTGACCGCACCGCCGATGATCGTCCGGTCCGAGAGCCGCAGCACGGGGGGCTCGGAGACACGCACCATCCCGAGCTCGGTCGCACGCATCGCCAGGGCCTGCGGTGACTGCAGTGCATCGAGGCGTGCGTGCAACGTGTCCGTCACCTCTGCCTGGGCCGCGAGCTCTCGCTGCAACGACTGGGCCTCGTAGGACCCGTCGGCCATCGCCGTGTTGAGGACGAGCGTCCCCAGCAGCGCCCCGGCCAGGAGACCGATGCACGTGAGGACGAACGGCGCTCGACTCCGAGCCTGTGTCGGCGACTGGACGAGCCGGAGCCTCGGCGGCGCCGCAGACGGTCGCGACAGTGGCGTGGGACGCTGCTCGGGCAGGGTCCGCGCTGCGCTGGCGTGTGCTGTGCTCATGGTCAGCGCTCCGTCCGGTTCTTCAGGTGGTCAGGTGTGGGTCGTGTGCGTTCGGCCGCTCGGAGACGGACCGACGCGGAACGTGGGTTGAGCTCGAGCTCACGCTCGTCGGCGTCCTCAGCGCCTCGGGTGAGGAGCCTGAGGTACGGACGGTGCGTCTCGGGCTCGACCGGGAGATCCGGAGGAGCGCTGGAGACGGCACCTCGGGCTAGCTCGCGCTTGGCGAGCCTGTCCTCGAGCGAGTGATAGGACTCGATGACGATCCGTCCGCCGACGTCCAGCGCCTCGACGGCAGCGGGCAGCGCCCGGGCAAGGACCTCGAGCTCACCGTTCACCTCGATCCGCAGTGCCTGGAAGGTGCGCTTGGCCGGGTTACCTCCGGTCTTGCGGGTCGCCGCAGGGATGCACGCCCGGACGAGGTCGACCAGCTCTGCGGACCGCGACCACGGGCGCACGGCACGCTTCGCGACGATCGATCGCGCGATCTTCCCAGCGAAGCGCTCCTCGCCGTAGTCGCGCAGGATCCGGGCGAGGTCGCGCTCGTCGTAGGTGTTGAGGATGTCAGCGGCCGTGAGGCTCGCGGTCGAGTCCATGCGCATGTCGAGAGGCGCGTCGTGGGCGTAGGAGAACCCCCGCTCCGTCTCGTCGATCTGCAGGGAGGAGACCCCGAGGTCCATGAGGACTCCCTGGACGCTCGTGATCTGCAGCGACGCGAGGACATCGGCGATCTCGTCGTACACCGCGTGCACCCCGACGAACCGGTCACCGAAACCGGCGAGCCGCTCCCCCGCGAGCCGAAGAGCCTGTGGGTCGCGATCGATGCCGATCGCACGTACCTCCGGGAAGCGCTCCAGCACGGCTTCGGTGTGCCCGCCCATGCCGAGGGTGCAGTCGAGATAGACGGCGCCCGGCGCCTCGAGCGCGGGGGCAAGGAGCTCGACGCACCGGTCGAGCAGGACCGGGACGTGCCGGCCGGCCGCGTCACCGGCACCCGGCTGCGACTGAGAATCCTGCGTCATCGAGCCTCCTGCCTCTCCGTGGTCTGTGCCCAGTGCTCGTGGGTGCTGGTGGGTGGAGGCCACCCGATCAGGTCTCCCTCCGCGACCGTCTGACGCCGGGGAAGTGCGTCAGAGTGGCGGGAGGAGGCCTCATCGTGCGGCCTGCCGGGGTCGTGCTCGTGCGTACGTGTCAGAGGTGCAGCCCGGGGAGGATCTCCTCCGCGGTGTCCGAGTACGAGGCTTCTTGCTCGGCCAGGTAGGTCTCCCAGGTCGGTGCGTCCCAGATCTCCACCCGGGTTCCTGCGCCGATCACTGCGACGTCACGATCAAGACCTGCGTACTGACGAAGGTTGGCCGGTATCGAGATTCGACCTTGCTTGTCAGGGGTCTCGTCAGACGCTCCCGAGAGAAAGACACGCAGGTAGTCGCGGGCTTGCTTGCTCGTTACCGGTGCCTGGCGGATCTGCTCGTACATCCGACGGAACTCGTCCATCGGGAGCAAGAACAGGCACCGCTCCTGGCCCCGCGTCATCACCAGACCTTGGGCGAGCTGGGTCCGGAACTTCGCAGGAAGTATGAGGCGTCCTTTCTCGTCGAGCCGGGGCGTGTACGTACCCAGGAGAAGGCTTGGGGAACCACCGAACAGCTCACTCACTGCCGGCACCTCTCCTTCTTGCTCCAGGTGGCTCCACGGTACTCCACTTCCCTCCACCCTTCCCGGGGAAACACACAAACTTCACCCACCGCGCCATAAACCTGCAGGTGAGGTGGGTGGTGGGTGGTGGAGGGATTTCTCGGGGCGGAACGCGGAAATGGCGTCAGCAGAGAAAAGCACCGAACTCTGCGGGCCAGAACCGGCGGGAGAGCGCCCTCGGCATGGAGATGGCGACGTCCGGGGAGGGATGTGGAGGGTTGCGGGCTCGACACCGGTCCGCATGCCGACCGGCACGTCGGCGGGACGGCAGGAGCGAGGAACCGGGAGTGCGCGGTGCGGCCGCCGGCACGGACCGCTCGCAGCGGGGACAGGTGCCCGGGAGATCAGCCGGCCGCCGGGTCGACCGAGCTACCCGCGCAACGACAGCAGGAGCCGGGCTCGCGCCCGGCTCCTGCTGTCGTTGGTGATCCGCGTCGCGGAACGGGTCGGCGAGGTGGTGAGGCCTCGTCCGACCTGATCAGTCGGTGCCGTCTCCTCGACTGCGGCGTTCCCATCGCTCCTCGAGCCGCTGCATGAACGACCCGCTGCCCTTCGAGGGCTTCGTCGGTCGACCGGTGGACCGCTTGCTCGATCCGCTCGCCCCGGGCTTGCGGACCTCTCCGCTGTCGGACACGATCCCCTGTGGCCCTGAGGCTGCCTTCTTCGGCTGCGCGAAGGCGTAGGCGACCGCTGCGAACATGACGATGAAGCCGATGACACCCACCCACGGCACGGACTGGGCCGCCCCGAGCACCAGTGCGAGGAGACCGACCACGAGGCCGATCCCGGCAATCACGTATCGCACACTCGATCGCGGCGTCGTCGACTTCATCGTCGTCGCAAGCCGCGGGTCGTCAGACGTGAGCTCTCGCTCCATCTGTTCCAGAACACGCTGTTCGTATTCGGACAGAGGCATCTCTACCCCCGCACTCTTGTTCGTTGGGCCTTGGTATCCATCAGGATAGTTCGACATCTCGCATGATGGTAGTCCAACGGTCTTTCGCCGCTCCCGGGCCGATCGCGTGATCCCCGAAACGCCGCCGGACGTCGTCCATCGCGGACTCCACCTGACGCTGCTGCTCCGAGACGTCCCCGACCGCGTCGTCGAGGGTCAGCTGGATCGCCGCCTGCCCCCGGGCCTCGAGCGTCTCTGCACGGACCCCGACGAGCCGGACAGGAAGACCGCGCAGGTCGACGGCAGAGTACAGCTGGCGCGCGGCGAGGTAGATCTCCTGCCCGCTGTCCGTGGGCGACGGGAGCGCTCGCGACCGGGTGAGCGTGCGGAAGTCGCTCGTGCGGACCTTGACGCTCACTGTTCGGGTCAGCAGCTCGCGCTGTCGGAGCCGCGCAGCACACCGGTCGGCCAGCGCCAGCATCTTCGACTCGACGACCGAGGTCGTGTACTCGTCCCGCCCGAACGTGCTCTCCGCGCCGATGCTCTGCTCCCTCCGGACCGGTTCGACCGGGCGAGCGTCACGGCCCCAGGACAGGTCGAGGAGATGGTCACCGGCAGCAGTACCGAGGATGTGCCGGAGCACGGTCGGGTCGGTCGTCGCGAGCTGCTCGACGGTGAGGATGCCCCAGCGCGCGAGGTTCTGCTCCGTCTTCTCTCCCACCCCCCAGAGGGCCCCGACCGGCAAGGTGTGGAGGAACGGCACCGTCGCCTCGCGTGGGACGAGCATGAGGCCGTCCGGCTTCGCGTGCGTGGACGCGAGCTTTGCGACGAACTTGGAGGACGCGACACCGACCGAGCAGGTGATGCCGAACCGCGCACGGACGCTCTCACGGATCGATGCGCCGATCGCCGTGGACGAGCCCAGCCGCCGACGCGCACCGCTCACGTCGAGGAACGCCTCGTCGACGCTGATCGCCTCGACGAGGGTCGTCACCTCGCCCAAGAGCTCCATCACCCCTCGCGACACCTCGCGGTATGCGGGCAGGTCAGGCGTGATGTAGGTCGCCTGCGGGCAGAGCCTCTTCGCCATGCCGACCGGCATGGCGGACCTCACTCCGAAGGCGCGCGCCTCGTAGGTGGCGGCGAGCACCACACCCCGCTCCGCACCCCCGACGATCACCGGACGGCCTCGCAGGTGCGGTCGCCGAGCAACCTCGACCGAGGCGAAGAACGCATCCATGTCCACGTGGAGGATCGACGCGGTGGAGTCGTCCTCCCCCCAGGACCGGCGCGGTGCGGTCGACCGCGGACCACGGCTCACGACGCCCGCCGCACGCTCGGACCGAGATCGCTGAACGGATCGATCCCCAGGTGGACGCAGACGGCGTCGCGGAAGTCCTCAGCGGCGGCGACCCACCTGGAGGCGAGCGCGTCGTCGACGACGGACGTCCGCCCGGCATCGATCGCCGACCGTACGCTCGCACCCGACTCGAAGAAGGTCGCCCACGGAGCGAGCGCCGGCTCCTGCGTGGCGAGTCTCCGCCATGCGCTGCTCGCTCCGCGTCGAGCGGGTCGCTGGGGCTCCGCCGAGAGGACAGCGCCCGCCAGCCGGAGCGCGGCGAGGTGTCCGTGGGTGAAGCGCTCAGCGGGGTCCGAGGCGAGCTGCGCAGCCAACAGCTCACCGTCGCACCGACGGACGAGCTCGAGGACGCTGCGAGAGAGCGGTGCCGTGCTCCCGGGGTGCAGAGGTGCTGGTGCGGTTGTCATGTCGGTCCTCCCACTCCAAGTGTCGAACATCTGTTCGAATGCTGTCAAGACGTTCGTCGCGGATCGACGTCCACCGTGCCGGGCGGGGACCTGGGACGCCTAGTCTGGGGCGATGGCTCGCCGCTCCTCTCGCAACACATCCTCCTCCGGACCACTGACACGCAAGGGCTCGACCCAGACGCTGCTCCCGGAGGGTTCCGTCGAGACGTCGTCGGGCACCGTGGAGCTCGTCGCCGACCGGGACAGCCCACGGGCCCTGACCGTCCACGTCAACGGCGTCCCGAGCTCGTACGTCGATCTCGACGACCCGACGAACGTCGGCTTCGAGTACATGGAGATCATGTGCGCGGTCCTCGAGCGCGTCCCGCCCGGTCCGCTCGACGCGGTCCACCTGGGTGCAGCCGGGTGCGCGATGGCGCGGTACCTCGACGCCGCCCGACCGGGCTCGCGCCAGATCGGCATCGACATCGACGCCCGCCTCCTCGAGCTCGTCCGGACCTGGTTCGAGCTCCCTCGCTCCCCTCGCCTGCGCCTGCGCGCAGGCGACGCCCGTGCTGAGCTCGCGACGCTCGGGAGTGCGAGCGCCGACGTCGTCATCCGTGACGTGTTCGCCGGGGACCGCACTCCGCACCACCTCGTCACGGGCGAGTTCGTCGACGACGTCCTGCGTGTCCTGCGCCCCGGAGGGCTCTACCTCGTCAACTGCGCCGACAGACCACCGCTGAGCGCCGCGCGTGCGGAGGTGGCGACCTTGCGCGCCGCACTCGCTCGCGCCGAGGCCGCCGCAGCCTCGCGGGCACGGAGCGAGCCCTCCAGTGCCACGTCGGCCGACCCGTGGCACGGTGAGGTGGCTGTCGTCTCCGAGCCAGGTCTTCTCAAGGGCCGCAGGTACGGAAACCTCGTCCTCGCCCTGCGGACGCCGGTCAGCGGTCAGCGGTCCGACACCCTCAGCTCCGCGGGCCTCGCCCGGTCGTTGCGCTCCCTCGCGGTCCCCGCACACATCCTCTCGACCGGCGCCGAGACGGAACAGTTCGCCGGCCACGCCCCTGTCCAGCGGGACGGCGAGCCGCACCCGGCGCCCCCGGAGCGCTGAGGACCGCGCCGGGGCGTTCTCGCGACCGCCCGGGACCACCGCACCGGCCGCGGGCCGCTACGGCGCGTCGGGCCCTTGCTGCGCGAGGAAGCGCTCGAACTCAGCACCGAGCTCGTCGGCCGTCGGGATCGGAGCAGCATCGGCGAGCAGACTGCCTCGCTCGGCCGAGCGCGCGAAGGCGTCGTACTGCTCCTCGAGTCCACGCACGACCTCGGCGACCTCCTCGGACTCCGCGACCTGACGCTCGATCGACTCTCGTGCCTCTCCAGCCGCGGTGACGAGCGCGTCCGTCCCCAGGGAGAGCCCGGTCGCCGCCTCGACGTGGTTGAGCGCGACGATCGCGGCCGGCGGGTACGCCGACTGTGCGAGGTAGTGCGGGACGTGCACCGCGTACCCGATCGCGTCGCGGCCGACCTCACCCAGCCGCAGCTCGAGGAGGTTGGCGACGCTCGCCGGTACCTTGACCTTCCCGAACCAGGACGTGGCGTGGCCGATCAGCGTGCTGTCGGTCGCGTGCGCGGTCGCCGACATCGCACGCGTGTGCGGGATGCCCATCGGGATGCCGTACATGCCGACCGTCAGGGAGACGCCGAAGCGCTCGACGAGCGAGCACACAGCGGCGACGAACCTCTCCCACTGCACGTCCGGCTCGCTCCCGTGGAGCACGAGGAACGGCGTCCCCTCGGTGTCGTGGGCGACGTCGATCGCGAGGACGGGCGCGTCGTAGCTCGAGAACGCGTTCGAGTCGAAGACCATGGTCGGACGCTTGGAGCGGTAGTCGAGCAGCTGGTCGATGTCGAAGGTGACGAGTCGCGACGTCTCCGACGCAGACAGCAGGTGCTCGACGGCGAGAGCGCCGGTGCTTCCCGCGTCGACCAGCCCGCGGAGCGCGTTGACGAGTACCGGACCCGTGCCGCCGACGGCAGCGTCGAGGCCGCTCGCACCTTCCACCTCGGTGTCGATCTCGTAGAGCCCGCGAGGGTCAAGCACCTGGGTCCTCCTGTCGGTGTGGCCCGTGGACAGGTCCACCGAGCCGTGTTCAGACGATCGACAGGTCAAACACGTCCGAGCGCGCATTTCTTCCCGGCCGCGCCGACCCGGACGATCCTCGGTCAGCGAGACGGGAGCCGGACGACCGAGACGAAGAAGTCGTCGATCTTCTGCACGACCTCGATGAACCGGTCGAAGTCGACCGGCTTCGTCACGAACGCGTTGGCGTAGAGCGAGTACGCGCGCACGACGTCTTCCTCGGCCTCGGACGTCGTGAGGACCACGACGGGGATCTTGCGGAGCTCGTCGTCGGCCTTGAGCTCTGCAAGCACCTCGCGGCCGTCCATCCGAGGGAGGTTGAGGTCGAGGAGGATGAGGTCCGGCGTGACGGCGTCGACGTACGGACCCTGCTTGCGCAGGTACTCGATCGCGCTCACGCCGTCGTTGACGACGGTGAGGTGGTTCGCGACCTTGTTGTGCTCGAAGGCCTCGCGGGTCATGAGCACGTCGCCCGGGTCGTCCTCGACCAGCAGGACCTCCACGACGTCGATCGGTCCGATCACTGTCTCTCCTCGGGATTCTCCACGGCACGCCCTGTGGGCTCGGCCGCGTCGTCTGTCGACGTCGATGCGTCAGTCGATGAGGATAGCTCCACCACGACGGCGTCGTTGACACCCACCTCGCCGGTGGGCGCCTCGACCGGATCGGGGTGGGTCCAGCGGATCGTCGTGCCGCGCGTGCCGCCGTCTGGGTCGTGTGGTGTGGTGTCCACCCAGATGTCTCCACCGTGGTACTCCACGATCTTCTTGCACAGCGCGAGCCCGATACCGGTCCCGGCGTAGACGTCCTTCGGGTGCAGACGCTGGAAGATGACGAAGATGCGGTCGGCGTACTGCGCGTCGACCCCGATCCCGTTGTCCGTGCACCAGAGCTCCCAGCCGGAGCCGCGACGCACCGCGCCGACCTGGACCACAGGTGACCGGTCGGGTGCGCTGAACTTCACGGCGTTCCCGACGAGGTTCTGGAAGAGCTGGACGAGCAGCGTCGGCTGGCCGAGGACGGTCGGGAGGTCGGAGACCTCGACACGCGCGCCCCTCCCCTCGAGCATCGGCTCAAGGTTGACGAGCGCGGCCTGCAGAGCGCCCGCCAGCTCGACCGGCCGGGGCTCGTCGAGAGAGCGCCCGACCCGGGAGAAACCCAGGAGGTCCTGGATGAGGCGTTGCATGCGCTTGGCGCCGTCCACGGCGAACTCGATGTACTGGTCGGCACGCTCGTCGAGCTGACCTCCGTAGCGCTTCTGGAGGAGCTGGGTGAAGCTGGCCACCTTGCGCAGCGGCTCCTGGAGGTCGTGGGACGCGACGTACGCGAACTGCTCGAGGTCGCGGTTGGAGCGGCGCAGCTCTTCGGCCTGCTCCGTGACCTGCCGGTGCGCCTCGGCGATCTCGGCACGGGACGCGCTGGCGGCTGCCATCTGGTCCACGAGCGCGACCCGCATGGAGTCCACCGCGTTCGCGAGGGACGCGATCTCTCCGGGCGCACGGGTGCGCACCGCCTGGTCGAGAGATCCCGCGCTGACGGTCTCGGCCTTGGCTGCGAGGTCTGCCAGCGGCTCGAGGATCCGACGCCGGAGCGTGAACCAGACCCCGAGCCCCGCGCCGAGCGCGGCGAGCGACAGCAGCACGACAGCGAAGAAGAGCGCCTGCGTCCACGAGGAGAGCTCGTGCGCCGCGAGATCACGGTCCGCGCGCAGCGCCTGTGTGAACGTCTGCGCCTCGGCGCGTGCCGCGGAGTGGAGCGACGCCCCGAGCCGGTCCAGGTCCGCCGGGACGGCATCGCTCCCGCCTGCCCGCGCGATCGCCAGCACAGGCTCGGCGTACTCCTGGTGCCAGGCGCGGGCAGCAGCGACCGCGGAGTCGAGCTCCGCGACCCTCGGCGACCCGGTACCCAGCTCGTCGACGAGCGCCGTACGAACCGACCGCGTCGCTGACTCGGGAGAGGCGTCCAACGGGGCGAGCGTCGGTTCGTAGCCGACCGTGACGAACGAGTCGAGCGCGGTACTCGCGTCCTCGAGCCATCCGTAGAGCTCGTCCCCGGACGCGATGACCTCGTAGGAGAAGCCCGTGACACGCCCTTGCAGCGCGATCACCTGGGTGAGGGAGTACACCGCCGCCGTGAGGACGAGCAGGAGTGCCGCACCGGCGGCCGTGAGCGTGATGCTCAGCTGGCGACGCAGGGTGGAAGGTGCGGCGCCCTCGTCGTGATTCGTCACGCCTCGACCTCGCAGTCCTCTCAACTCCACTCCTCGGAGTCGGCGAGGGTCGCCGACCGCTGCCCGCCGCCGTGACCGGACGGTCCGGCCCAGCCCACGAGGAGCACTGCGGCATCGTCGGCGAGGCGTCCCCCGTGCGCGTCCCGCACGGTGTGCAAGAGGCGACCGACGAAGTCCTCGGTACCGAGCCGGAACTCCGCGTCGACCGCCTCGAGCAGACCCTCGAGCCCGAGTCGCGGTGCGCCCCGTCCAGCCGCACTCCGATCCCGCGACCGATCCTCTCCGTCGATTCCCTCGACGTCGGCCTGATCGAGGATCGTCGCCTCGAGAAGACCGTCGGTGTAGAGCATGAGCCACCACGCCTCGCCGAGCTCGACGTGCTGCGCCGGCCACGCCAGGTCGACCGGGATCCCGAGTGCGGGCCCCCGGCACACCGCGTCGATACCCCGGCTCGGCTCCCCCAGCACGATCGGCGCGTGGTGCCCGGCGAGGTAGAGGCTGGCGCTCGACCTGTCAGCAGACACCACGACCTGGCACAGCGTGGTGAATGTCTCCGGCCGAGACCTCTCGTTGACCAGCACGCGCTCCACGAGCGGCAGGATCCGGGCATCGTCGATCTCGGCGAGCACGAGGGTGCGCCAGGCGGTCCGCAGCGTCGCGCCGAGCGCCGCCTCGTCAGGCCCGTGACCTGCGACGTCCCCGACGATGCACAGAACGGACCCGTCCGGCCGCTCCACGACGTCATAGAAGTCCCCGCCGAGCAGTCCGTTGCCCCCGGGGAGGTAGCCGACGTGCACAGCGAGCCGCGCGTCGACGATCGACGGGGTGGGCAGCAGCGCCCGCTCGAGCCGAGCGGTCTCCTCCGCCCGGATCTCGCTGCGGTAGATCGTCCGCGACTGCAGGTCGAGGAGCCGCCGCTGCACCGCGTACCGAACGGAGCGCGCGAGCATGTCGGCGTCGACGTCGTGCTTGACGAGGAAGTCCTGCGCGCCTGCCGCGAGCGCAGCGACCCCGACGTCGCTCCCGGTCAGCCCGGTGAGGACGACGAGCGCCGGAGCCTCCGGCGAGGCACGGACGCGTTCGACCGCCGTGAGCCCTGCGGCGTCAGGGAGCCCGAGGTCGAGGAGGACGCAGTCGACGTCGAGCCGCAGGAGCGCCTCGGCGACCGTTCGGGCCCTGCTCAGCGTGACCGCGAGGTCGGCATCGGCGAAGAGCTCTTCGACGAGCAGCGCGTCGCCGTCGTCGTCCTCGACGAGGAGCACGCGCACAGGCACCGTCAGACCGATGTCCGTCATCCTCGCCCTGCCCCCGTTCTCTGTCGCAGTCCCTGGAAGGTCACCCGATGGTAGACCGAGACGCGCGACGGGCCGGTACGGCGCCGATCACGGGACGGTTCCTCGGACCGCCTCCACGTCCGCCATAATGGACGGTCGCGAGCCCGGGGCGTCCACACCGTCGTCCGACGCGATCCGCCCGCTCCTGGAGGGACAAGCGTGACCGATCAGTCCGACGAGATCCAGCTGGAACAACAGAACCTCGACGTGTTGTACACCCGGCTGGACGAGCTGCGCCGGATCACTCGCGAGCGCCTCACCGAGGTGCGCCGCGTGGGCCCGAGCGGCTCGCCGCAGAACCGGAGCGAGCGCGACGCCTTCGCCACCCTGTACGAAGACCGGGCAGCGCTGCTCGAGGCCGTCGAGGACAGGCTCTGCTTCGGCAGGCTGGACTTCGACGACGAGACCGCACGGTACATCGGGCGGATCGGCCTCACGGACGCCGAGCACACCTCCATCCTCACGGACTGGCGTGCGCCGGCAGCACAGTCGTTCTACCGCGCGACGGCAGCGCACCGCGACTCCGTGTCCCGGCGGCGGCACCTCGTGACGAAGGGGCGCACGGTCACCGGGCTGGAGGACGAGATCCTCGACCTGTCGATGCCTGGCCGGCACGGGAGCACGCTCAACCTCTCCGGCGAGGGCGCCCTGCTCGCGGCCCTCGCGAGCGGACGCACCGGCCACATGGGCGACATCGTCGCCACGATCCAGTCCGAGCAGGACACGATCATCCGCTCGGACCTCCAGGGGGCCCTCGTCGTCCAGGGCGGGCCCGGCACCGGCAAGACCGCGGTCGCCCTCCACCGCGCCGCCTACCTGCTCTACGCCCACCGTCGGCTGCTGGAGCGTTCGGGCGTCCTGCTCATCGGGCCCAGCCAGTCCTTCCTGCGATACATCGACCAGGTCCTTCCCTCGCTCGGCGAGACCGGCGTGGTGAGCACGACGATCGCCGATCTCCTGCCCGGTGTCTCCGCACGCGCCACCGAGCTGCCCGACGTCGCCGAGCTCAAGGGCCGCTCCGTCTTCGGCGCGATCGTCCGACGAGCGGTGCGCGCCCGCGAGCGGGTCCCCGCCCAGGACGCGCACGTCCGGGTCGACGGGCACGACATCGTCATCCGTCGATCCGACGTGCGCGACGCGATCGCGAAGGCTCGCCGCCACCACAAGCCGCACAACCTCGCACGCGTGACGTTCGTCCGCGAGATGCTCTCCCGGCTGGCCGACCAGTACATCGAGCAGATGCGCTTCCCGCTCGCTGACGACGAGCGCGGCGAGGTCATCGAAGAGCTGCGCACCACCCGCGAGATCCGCATCGCCCTCAACCTCGCATGGATGCCGCTCACCCCCCAGCGCCTCGTCGAGGACCTCTACGTCAAGCCGCACCGGCTCGCCGAGGCAGCGCCCGAGCTCACCCCTTCCGAGCGCAGCGCTCTCCAGCGGCCGCTAGGCGCACCGTGGACCGAGTCGGACGTCCCGCTGCTCGACGAGGCCGCCGAGTTCCTCGGTGAGGACGACCAGGCAGCCAAGGCCCAGGCCCGGCTCGACTCCGAGGAACGGGCCCAGACGCTGGACTACGCACGCCAGGTCCTCGAGGGCTCGGGGGCCGGCAACGGCCTGGTCGACGCCCAGACGCTCGCCGAGCGCTTCTCGACCGGCGGGTCGTACCTCACGACGGCAGAGAGGGCCGTGCAGGACCGGAGCTGGACGTATGCGCACCTCGTCGTCGACGAGGCGCAGGAGCTGTCCGCGATGGCCTGGCGGGCACTGCTGCGCCGGTGCCCCACCCGGTCCATGACCATCGTCGGCGACGTCGCACAGACGTCCTCACCCGCAGGCGCCCGATCGTGGTCCGCCATGCTGACCCCCCTCCTTCGCGACGCGTGGCGCCAGGAGGAGCTCACCGTGAACTACCGGACACCCGAGGCCGTCGCGACCGCAGCCCGCGAGCTCGCGCTCGCAGCAGGCCTGCCGGTCTCCCCGCTCACGTCGGCGCGTGAGTACCCGGGCGCACTGAACATCCACGCGTCTGCCGCGAGCCGGATCGTCCACGACAGCGTCGCACTGGCCCTGCGCACCCTCGCGGAGGTCGTCCAGGACGGTGCTGGCCAGGTCGCCGTCATCGCGAGCACCGAGCAGCACGCCGCACTGCTCCGCGAGCTCGCTGAGGTGGCACGCTCCGCGGGTACCGTCGACGCGTCGGCTCCCCTCGACGCACTGTCCGTGCTCACGGCATCCCAGGCGAAGGGACTCGAGTTCGACGCGGTCGTCCTCGTCGAGCCGCACGAGATCCTCACGGGCCCGGGCGGTGCCTCCGACCTCTACGTCGCCATGACCCGTCCGACGAAGTTCCTGCACATCACGCATGCGCTCCCGCTCCCGCTGGGTCTGCGCGAGGCCTCGGACGGACCTCCGACGCCGTCCGAGTGACAAGACCCGTTTGGCCAAACCCCCGCCGAGGAGGACCATGACGATGTGCTCAAGGCCCTCCTCCTCGAAAATGTCCACCCACTCACCGTCGATATCCTCGCCGCCCAAGGGATCGAGGTCGAGACCCGCGCTGGCGCGCTGGACGAGAACGAGCTCATCGACGCCCTCGACGGCGTCCAGATCCTCGGGATCCGGTCCAAGACCCAGGTGACCGACCGCGTCATCGAGGCGTCCAGCGAGCTGCTGACCATCGGCGCGTTCTGCATCGGGACCAACCAGATCGACCTCAAGTCCGCGGCGGCGCACGGAGTGGCTGCGTTCAACGCACCGTTCTCGAACACGCGCTCGGTCGTGGAGATCGCCCTCGCCGAGATCATCTCCCTGACCCGACGACTCACCGAGCGTGACAAGGCCCTGCACGCCGGAGTCTGGGACAAGTCGGCCGAAGGCTCGCACGAGGTGCGTGGACGCACGCTCGGGATCATCGGGTACGGGAACATCGGCACCCAGCTCTCCGTCCTCGGTGAGAACCTCGGGATGTCGGTCGTCTTCTACGACACCGCGGAGAAGCTCTCCCTCGGCAACGCCCGCCGGATGGACTCGCTCGAGGAGCTCCTCGCGGTCTCGGACATCGTCACGCTCCATGTCGACGGTCGCGGCGGCAACGCCGGATTGTTCGGCGAGAAGCAGTTCGCTCAGATGAAGCCTGGAGCGATCTTCCTCAACCTCTCGCGCGGCTTCGTCGTAGACACCGGTGCCCTCCGTGAGGCGATCCTCTCGAAGCACCTCGCCGGTGCAGCCATCGACGTCTTCCCGCACGAGCCGAAGAAGCGCGGCGACCAGTTCGAGTCCGAGCTCCGGGGCCTGCCGAACGTCATCCTCACCCCGCACATCGGCGGCTCGACGCTCGAGGCGCAGGAGGCGATCGGCGTCTTCGTCGCCAACAAGATCAAGGACTACGTGCGGACCGGGACCACGACGCTGAGCGTCAACCTCCCGAACCTGGCGCTCGAGAACTCGACCGGTGTCGCTCGCGTGGCGCACCTGCACCGCAACACCCCTGGAGTTCTCGCAGCGGTCAACCGGACGCTCGCCGAGCACGGCACGAACATCGAGGGGCAGCTCCTCGCGACGCGCGGCGAGATCGGCTACGTCGTCACTGACGCGGGCTCGGTCCTCGAGGCCGCGGTCATCGACGCCCTGCGCTCGATGGACCAGACGATCAAGCTCCGCGTCCTGTCGGAGACCCGCGCCTGACCGTCCCGTCGAGGATTGCGCCGGCGCCCACCACGTGAGCGACCGTCACCAGCACAGAAGGGGGGGGGGGGGGGGGGGGGGGGGGGGGGGGGGGGGGGGGGGG
>NZ_JBDYKL010000016.1:0-81035 GCF_040012415.1 Sanguibacter sp. 25GB23B1 | reverse complement strand
CCCCCCCCCCCCCCCCCCCCCCCCCCCCCCCCCCCCCCCCCTTCTGTGCTACGAGCGTCGGTGCTCAGCCGGACTTGCGCCGGAAGGTTCGCTGGACGGGTCCGGCGGTCTCCGATCCGTGCACGGTGCCGGTGTTCGCCGATCCCTCGGTCGAGCGGTGGTGGGAGGCGTTCTTGCGCTCCAACGCCTCCTTGAACTTCGCCTTCGTGTCAGCGCTGACTGGGTTCTCGCGTTCGTTGCTGTCCTGCGTCATGTGCCGGACCTCCTCGTCTTGGTGCCTGTCCGTACCTGATGCACGTGCAAGACTTCCTCACTTCACGTGCCGTGGCCAGCCGATTTCCAGCTGGCCGAGGTCGTGCTGCCGCTGCTCCGCCGAGCGGGCAGCCGACCCACCGTAGCGCGCCACGGATCCTCGGACCTCAGTCGTCTCGGACGGCGTCGTCCGAGACAGGCTGCTCTCGGGCGACACGAGCCTGCTCGTGCTCCATGCGCAAGAGGTTGATCGCCGCCTCGAAGTCGTCGAGCGAGTCGAAGGCCTGATAGACGCTCGCGAACCTCAGGTAGGCGACCTCGTCGAGCTCGCGCAGCGGTCCGAGGATCGTCAGACCGATCTCGTACGCGTCGAGCTCTGCACTCCCGGTGGCACGCACCGACTCCTCGACGCGTTGCGCGAGCAGGGCGAGATCGTCCTCGCTCACCGGTCGCCCCTGGCATGCCTTGCGCACACCGCTCACGACCTTCTCGCGGCTGAACGGCTCGGTGACCCCGGAGCGCTTGACCACGGAGAGGCTTGCGGTCTCCAGGGTGGTGAAGCGGCGGTTGCACTGCGGGCACTGGCGACGTCGTCGGATGGACGCACCGTCGTCGGACGTCCGGGAGTCGACGACGCGCGAGTCCGAGTGGCGACAGAACGGGCAGTGCACGGTACCTCCATCTACGGCAGCGGCGACCGGTCGGGATGAGGTCGCGTGTCCACCGCAACCCTACGCGCTCCCGACGCCGCCCAGCGCTCGGCGCACCACGGCCTCCCGCTCGTCTCTGCCGCCCGAAGTTCCCGCGTGCAGTGCGACGGAACCTGCACTCAGCGCAGCGGGACGAAGATCTGCTCCCCGGCCTCGAGGTCCGCCGAGGAGCGACCGTTGACCTCGATGATGAGGCTGACCACGTCTCGAAGGTCCTCACCGGGGTGCGCTACCGTCGACGCGATCGCCCACAGCGTCTCTCCCTGAGAGACGGTGTGCGGCACCACGTGCGTCGCCGCCTCGGGCGAGCCCGCGACCGCACGGCCTCCGAGGAGGAGCGCCGCGAGCATGAGGACGACGCCGACGGTCCACAGCACCACGCGACCTCGCCGAGTGATCGAGAGATCGCTGAGGCCGAGCCAGCCCTCGACGTCCGACCGGACGTGCGCGGGTCCCGACGAGATCGCCATCACGTGTGCCATGAGTACTCCTTCAGCGCCGCGCCGAGCCGGGCGACCCATCATCGTTCGAACACCTGTTCGTCGTACAACTGTACGAAAGATCTCCAGAAACGCAAGGGTCTGTCGCGACACGCTCGAACAGGTGTTTGATCCGATGCCCGAATCGCCCTAGTGTTGGGCACGACCCTCCGGGAGGTACTCGACCACGAGCCACTGACACCCGGGGCGCTCACCAGCACGGCAGCAGCAGACGGCTCGACAACGAGCCTCTCGACCGATCGACGACGGAGGCACATCGTGGCAGCAGGGGATACCACCCGGACGAACGACCGCACCCGCGGCACGGTGGTCCTCGTCGGCGACCCGGAGGTGTCTGCCGACGGGCTCACAGCGCGTCAGCGTCACGTGCTCGAGACCATCCGGAGCTCGATCGAGTCACGCGGGTATGCGCCGAGCATGCGCGAGATCGGGCTGTCGGTCGGCCTGACGAGCCCGTCGAGCGTCAAGCACCAGCTCACCGCGCTCGAGCGCAAGGGATTCCTCCGGCGCGACCCGAACCGCCCGCGCGCCATGGAGCTCGTCCACCAGGACGACTCCCGGGACGTCGAGCCTCTCGACGAGACCCACACGCTCAGGGACGCCCACGGCGAGAGCGCCGACAGCGACGCGCACCCGGCGCCGTCGTACGTGCCGGTGGTGGGTCGGATCGCCGCGGGAGGCCCCGTCCTGGCCGAGCAGGTCGTCGAGGACGTCTTCCCCCTCCCCCGACAGCTCGTCGGCGACGGCGACCTGTTCCTCCTGCGGGTCACCGGCGAGTCCATGATCGACGCCGCTATCTGCGACGGCGACTGGGTCGTCGTGCGTCGTCAGCCGGTCGCAGAGAACGGCGAGATCGTCGCGGCCATGATCGACGGCGAAGCGACCGTCAAGACATTCCGGCGCATGGACGGCCACGTATGGCTCATGCCCCACAACGCAGCGTTCTCGCCGATCCCCGGCGACGAGGCCACAGTGCTCGGGCGCGTGGTGAGCGTCCTGCGCAGCCTGTAGGTCAGCACCCAGCACGAGATCGGGCCCCTGGTACCCCCACGTGTGGGGGTACCAGGGGCCCGATCTGTCGGTGTGCAGTCTCGGTGCCCGGCAGTGACCAGCGGCAGATCCGCTCAGTAGCCGAACTTGCGCGCCACGGCCTTGAGCGCCGTCGAGGAGCGCTGCAGCCCCTTGATCTCCACCGGAGACAGCGGGACCGCAAGACGGTCCGTACAGCCACGTCGCCCGACGAGGGTGGGCACCGACAGGCAGATGTCGCTGATGCCGTAGTAGTCGTCGAGCAACGTGGAGACGGGCAGGACGCGATGCTCGTCGTTGAGGACCGCCTCGATGATGCGGGTCCCTGCGAGAGCGACCGCGTAGTTCGTCGCCCCCTTGCCCTCGATGATCCGGTAGGCCGAGTTCACGACCTCGTGCGCGATCTCGTCGCGGTCGCTCAGTGTCAGCGGCCCCCGACCTTCGATGCCGCTCCAGTCGAGCAGGGGCACCCCGCCGATCGTGGCCGAGCTCCACAGGGGGATCTCGCTGTCCCCGTGCTCACCGGCCATGTACGCGTGGACGTTCTGCACCGCGACGCCCGCATGCTCCGCGATGAGGTAGCGCAGCCGGGACGAGTCGAGGACTGTCCCGGACCCGAACAGCTGCGTCGGCGGGAGGCCGGAGATCTTCAGCGCGGCGTAGGTCACGATGTCCACGGGATTGGTCACCATGACGTAGATCGCGTCCGGTGCGACCTCGAGGAGGTCCGGGAGGATCTTCGACACGAGGCCGATCGTCGCCTCGGCGAGGTCGATCCGCGTCTGTCCGGGCTTCTGCTTCGCGCCTGCCGTGACCATGATGACGTCGGCGTCCGCGCACACGGCGACGTCGTCGGACCCGACGACCTCCGCCATCGGCATGAACTGGATCCCGTGGGCCAGGTCGAGCGCCTCGGCCTCGACCTTGGCCTTGTTGATGTCGAAGAGTGCGACGGTGCGTGCGGAACCGCGCATGAGCGCGGCGTAGGCCATCGTCGAGCCGACCGCGCCGGCTCCGACGACCGCCACCTTCGTCGTCTTGCGAGACCGGGGTGGTGCCACGGCGGTGCGGTCGAGGGTGCCGGTCTGATCAGCGTCGCTCATGCTTCCTCCAGCTGGTGATGAGTTCGGTCGTCACATGTCTCAGCCTAGGTCGGCGAGGCGCCGGAGTGCAGAGAGAGCGACAGTCGTGTCCGTCGTCCGCCAGAAGTCCGGCAGCGACTGCACGAGGAACGAACCATACCGGGCCGTGGCCAGCCGCGGGTCGAGCACCGCGACGACACCCTTGTCGGACATCGTCCGGATGAGACGTCCCGCACCCTGCGCCAGGAGAAGGGCGGCGTGCGTGGCCGAGACCTGCATGAACCCGTTGCCACCATGCGTCTCGATGAAGCGCGCGCGGGCCGCCTTGACGGGGTCGTCCGGCCGCGGGAACGGGATCCTGTCGATCATGACGAGACTGCACGCCGCGCCCGGGACGTCGACGCCCTGCCAGAGGGACAGCGTGCCGAAGAGGCAGGTCGCGTCATCCTCGGCGAACGCGCGCACGAGCGCCGGAAGCTGGTCGTCCCCCTGGCACAGGACGGGGAACGGGAGCCGCGGCCGCAGGAGCTCTGCGGCGCGCTCTGCGGCACGGCGGGACGAGAAGAGCCCGAGTGTCCGGCCGCCGGCCGCTTCCATGAGCGCGGCCATCTCGTCTGCTTGGGCGTCCGTGGTCGCCTGGCTCCCAGGTGTCGGCAGGTTCTTCGCGATGTAGAGGATGCCCTGCTTCGGGTAGTCGAACGGGCTCCCGACGTCGAGTCCCGTCCAGCGTGATGCCGACGGGACCGCAGCAGCAGTGGAGCTGGCGGCCGCTCCCGCCTCCCCCGGCTCCGTCGCGCTCTTCTCGAGCCCGACGGCCCGGGCGATCGGCTCGAAGGACTCACCGAGCGCGAGGGTTGCGGACGTGAGGATGCCGACCTTCTCGTCCCAGAGGTTGGTCCGCAGGAGCCCGGCGACCCCGAGCGGTGCGGCGTGCAGCTTGGACATTCCAGCACCGAAGCCGCCGTCGCCGCCCCGCGAGCACCACAAGACGTCGAAGCTGTTGGCGTCGCCCGCCATCCGCTCGGCGATCTCGAACACCATGAGCATGCTCGACGACGCCATCTTCAGTCCGCTGCTCGCGACGCTCCCGTCGGCGCCGGACCCGTTCGTCGTGTCGGGCTTGAGAGCCGTGACGAGGGCGCGCGCTGCATCGCGGACACCTGCGACCGCGAGCCGAGCCCCCTCGGGCAGACCGTCCGGGAAACGCTCCGCGGGAAGCCCGGCGAGCACCGACCCGAAGTCCGCCGCCGCCGCATCGAGATCGGTCGTCATGATCCCGCCGTGCCGCCGGGCCTGACGGGCGGCATGCTCGATCGACGCCACGGACATCTCTGCCGTGGCCGCCGACGTGACCCGGTCCGGGAGCTCGTGCGCCTCGTCGGCGACGATGACGGAGTGCTCGGGGAGCACGTTCGGCGACCCGGTGGCGGCGATCCCGAGCATCGCGTGGTTGGTCACCACGACGTCGGCCTCGCGGGCCGTGCCGCGCGCCCGCTCCGGATAGCACTCCTCGATGAGCGGGCACTTCTGCCCGAGGCACTCGAGCGCGGTGACCGAGACCTGGCGCCACACGCGGTCGGGCACACCAGGGACGAGGTCGTCGCGATCGCCCGACTCGGTGTCAGCGGCCCACTCGCGCACCCGGACGATCTGCTGACCCAGCCCGGACGGCGCGTCGGACACCTCGTCCGAGGACCCGCTCAGCGGCTCCGTCGGACCTTCGGTCCGTGGGAGGTCGAAGAGGGTGCCGGCGTCGTCGGGCGGATAGCCACCGGCGATCTTGTGCAGGCAGGCGTAGTTGTGCCAGCCCTTGAGCAGCGCGAGCCTCGGTGCCCGCGGCAGGTGCGGGGCGAGCGTGTCGGCGACGAGCGGCAGGTCCCGCGTCATGATCTGGCGCTGGAGTGCAAGGGTCGCGGTGGAGACGATGACACGTTCCCCGCTGTGCACGGCGTGGTGCACGGCCGGGACGAGGTACCCGAGGGACTTCCCGGTCCCGGTCCCCGCCTGGACGAGGAGGTGCTCACCGGAGTCCATCGCCCGGGCGACAGCCGCTGCCATCTCGTGCTGACCGTCTCGTCGAGTACCACCGAGCCGCCCGACAGCGAGGTCGAGCAGGTGGTCCACCGCGGCGCCGGCGTCCTGAGATGTCTTGGCGTCGCTCACCCGAGGAGTCTACGGTCCGTCGTGCGTGCGCCAGCCCGAGCCCACAGGTGCGTTCAGCCGTGGACCGCCGCGGCCGTCAGCTCGGCCGCGAGCTCGTCGTCCACGCGTCCTTGGACGAGCGTCCCCTCGCCCGTGTGCTCGAGGTGGTCGATCTCGCCCTCGAGGTGGACACGGTTGACCAGGTCCCCCCGGTCGTAGGGGACGACGAGGTCGACCTGCACGCCCGGGTGCGGCAACGACGCGGCGATGAAGTCGAGCAGCTCGGGGATGCCCTCCCCGGTGCGTGCGGAGACGACGAGGGTGTTGCGCTCCCGGCTGCGCAGCCGGGTGATGGTCTCGGCGTCGGCGAGGTCGGCCTTGTTGAGGACGATGACCTCGGGGACGTCCGCCATGCCCGGGATGTCTGCCAGCACGTGGCGGACAGCCTCGATCTGCCCCTCGGGGTCGGGGTGCGACGCGTCGACGATGTGCAGGAGGAGATCGGCGTCCCCGACCTCCTCGAGCGTCGAGCGGAAGGCCTCGACGAGCTGGTGCGGCAGGGATCGCACGAATCCGACCGTGTCGGCGAGCGTGTAGACCCGCCCGTCGGGCGTCTTCGTGCGGCGGACCGTGGGGTCCAGGGTGGCGAAGAGCGCGTTCTCGACGAGCACCCCGGCGCCGGTCAGCGCGTTGAGCAGGCTCGACTTGCCGGCGTTCGTGTAGCCGGCGATCGCCACGGACGGGATCGCGTTGCGACGGCGCGCGGCACGCTTGGTCTCGCGGGATGGTGCCATGGCCGCGATCTCGCGGCGGAGCTTGGCCATGCGGTCGCGGATACGACGACGGTCCAGCTCGATCTTCGTCTCACCGGGACCGCGCGATCCCATGCCGGCACCTGCGCCACCGACCTGACCACCGGCCTGTCGCGACATCGAGTCTCCCCAGCCGCGCAGGCGCGGGAGGAGGTACTCGAGCTGTGCGAGCTCGACCTGGGCCTTGCCCTCTCGGGACTTCGCGTGCTGGGCGAAGATGTCGAGGATGAGCGCGGTCCGGTCGACGACCTTGACCTTGATGATGTCCTCGAGCGCACGGCGCTGGGAGGGCGCGAGGTCGCCGTCGACGATCACGGTGTCGGCGCCGTTGGCGGCGACGAGGGCGGCCAGGTCCGCTGCCTTGCCCGAGCCCAGGTACGTCCCCGGGTCAGGGTTCTGACGGCGCTGGAGAAGTCCGTCGAGGACCTGGGACCCAGCCGTCTCCGCGAGCGCAGCGAGCTCACGGAGCGACACCTCGGCGTCGACGGCGTCCCGCGACCACAGGCCGACGAGGACGACGCGCTCGAGCCTCAGCTGGCGGTACTCGACCTCGGTGACGTCCTCGAGCTCGGTGGAGAGCCCTGCGACCCGGCGTAGTGCTGCTCGCTCGGCGAGGTCGATCTGGTCGCCGTCGTGGACGGAGTGGTCCGTGCCGCCGTCGGCGCGTGCGGTGCCGGCTCGTGCCAGGACCCGGGCGACCACGTCGCTGGCGAGGTCCCGTGCCGCCACTGCTGCCACGCCCGGGTCGATCGCCTGCGCCTGCTCCGTCGCGGCGTCGGGGGTCTCGGGGTGCGGTTCGTGGCTGTTCGGCATGCAGTCCTCATCTGTCGGTGCTGTGCGGTTCCTGTCATCAAGAGTCCCATGCGAGCGCCCACGTCGCGAAGCGATTTTGCGCAGGGCGAAGCGGATCGCACCGCCTCACCTACGATTGCCGACTGTGAGCGACGACGAGCAGGACCACTACTTCACCGCGACGCCCGCGTCGGCGGACGAGCGACGACGGATCCGCGTGCGCCTCGACGGGCAGGACCGTGAGGTGGAGACCGCCGGCGGGATCTTCTCCCCCGGTCGGCTCGACCTCGGAACGGAGGTGCTGCTCCGCTCCGTCCCAGCGCCACCCGACGGTGCGCTCCTCGACCTCGGGTGCGGGTGGGGACCCATCGCGCTGACCCAGGCGCTGCAGAACCCGCGGGCGACCGTGTGGGCTGTCGACGTCAACGAACGGTCGCTCGACCTCGTGCGCCGCAACGCTGAGATCCTCGGGATCACGACGATCCGTGCGGTCCGCCCAGACGACGTGCCGGAGGACGTCCAGCTCGCCGAGATCTGGTCGAACCCGCCCATCCGGGTAGGCAAGGCGGTGCTCCACTCGATGCTCGAGACGTGGATCCCGCGTCTCGCGCCAGGTGCGAACGCCTACCTCGTGGTCCAGAAGAACCTCGGTGCCGACTCGCTGCAGCGCTGGATCGCGGACCGGTTCCCCGCGGACGAGGTCCGGCGTGCCGCCAGTGCGAAGGGGTTCCGCGTCCTGCAGGTCACGCGCGCCTGACGAGCCCTCGGGTCAGGTCAGCCCGCGAGGTCGGTCAGGCCGTGCGCGACGAGCTCCGCCGGTCCGGCGAGCTCGACGTGCCCGTCGGGAAGCATCGTCACGCGCAGCGTCCCACCAGGAACCTCGACCAGCCAGACGTCGGGAGCCCCGTCGCCCGCCCACGCCCGGACGGCGAGCGCGGCAGCGCACGCACCGGTGCCGCAGGAGCGCGTCTCACCGACACCGCGCTCGTGGACACGCATCCGCACCCGCCCGACGACGCTGCCGTCGATGCTCGTCTCCTCCCCGAGGGGAACCACGAGCTCGACGTTGGTCCCCTGCGGCGGGACGGGCACGACGTCCGGGGCGCGCCAGAGCTCGGCCCGCTCGAGGTCGACGACGCTCGCGAGGGCGACGACGGTGTGCGGGTTGCCGAGGTCGACGCTCAGCGCGGGCCGGGCGACCTCTGCGCCGTCGACCTCGAGCCCGGGCACGAGGACCTCGGCGTCGAAGCCGTCGGTGACTGCTCCCTGGCCGCCGGGGAACGACCAGATTCCCATGTCCACCGCGAACCAGCCGTTGTCCTCCTTGCGGACCCGGCGGACGCCCGCTCGTGTCCCGAGGACGAGCTCCGTCCGGCCGTCGAAGGTGGCGAGGCCCAGCTGTTCGAGGAAGGCCGCGAAGACGCGCACGCCGTTCCCGCACATCTGAGCGGTCGAGCCGTCGGCGTTGCGATAGTCCATGAACCACTCCGCAGCGGGCTCCTGCGCGAGGAGCACCTGTCCCTCGGGCAGGTCCTTCGACCGCACGACGCGGATGACGCCGTCGCCGCCGATGCCCGCCCGGCGGTCCGCGAGCGCGCGGACGAGGTCGGCCGTGAGGTCGATGCCCGCGTCGCGGTCGTCGAGCAGGACGAAGTCGTTCTCGGTGCCGTGCCCCTTGGTGAAGGCGAGTGCGCTGGTCATGCACCCAGCCTACGGCGCACGGGCCCTGTGCCGTCGGGGTCGGCGTCGCTGCGGGGACCGGCCTCCGCGGCGTCGACCACCGCGAGCGCACGGTCGACGAGGTCCTCGGCACGGGCGTCGAGCCAGTGCACGCGCGGGTCTCGGCCGAACCAGCCCATCTGCTTGCGGGCGAGGCGCCGGGTGCTGGCCGTCACCGCGGCGCGGGCCTCGTCAGGGGTGGACTCCCCGTCGAGCATCTCGAGCACCTCGCGGTAGCCGACCGCCCGGGACGCCGTGGTCCCGAGCACGTCGGCCAGGCTCCGGACCTCCTCGACGAGTCCGAGCTCCCACATCCTGTCGACGCGCTGCGCGACTCTGTCGTCGAGCACGCCGCGGTCGCAGTCGAGACCGATCTGGACGGCGGGGCGGACGTACTCCTGGCGCGGCAGCGTCGCCGTGTAGGGCTGGCCCGAGATCTCGATGACCTCGAGGGCCCTGACGATGCGGCGGGTGTTGCGCGGACCGATGGCCTCGGCCGCGCGGGGGTCGACCCGGGCGAGCTCCTCGTGCAGTGCCCGCGCGCCCTCGCGCTCGGCTCGCGCCTCGATCGCCGCCCGCACCACGGGGTCCGTCCCGGGAAAGACCATGTCGTCGAGGAGGGCGCGGACGTAGAGGCCGGATCCCCCGGCGACGATCGCCCGGGCCCCTCGGCCGGCGATCGCATCGAGGTCGGCGCGGGCGAGCTCCTGGTACCTGGCGACGGACGCGTCCTCGCTCGGCTCGATCACGTCCACCTGGTGGTGGACCACGCCACGCCGCTGCGAGGGCGGCACCTTGGCGGTCCCGACGTCCATGTGCCGGTAGAGCTGGTAGGCGTCGGCGTTGACGATCTCGGGCAGCACCTCGCCCCTCGCCTGCAGCGCGTGCGCGAGGTCGAGGGCCAGGTCGGACTTTCCGGTGGCCGTCGGGCCCACCACAGCGACGATCAGCACATCGGTGACGTTACCGTCTCGTCGCACGGGGCGGTGCACCGCGGGCACCGACTCCTCTAGGCTGCTCGGGCGTCCACGACCGCGCGGGCGTCACGACCCGAGTGCTCGCGACCGGGAGACCGGTCGCCCAGACCTGGAGACCAGCCATGGAGACGCCTGCCGAGCGCGAGCCTGCGCCGTTCCGCACGACGGAGATCGGCCCCGTGACGCGGGACCGCATCGAGACCTTCCTCACCGCGAACGGGTGGTCCTTCGGGGTCGACCCCGAGGGTGACGTCGGTGGGCAGTGGGACGACAACCTCTTCTACTTCTTCCGGATGGGCGACGCGCGCGAGGTGCTGCAGGTCCGCGGTCAGTGGAAGCGTGCTCTCCCGCTCGATCGTGAGATCGAGCTCCATCGCGTCCTCAACGAGCTCAACCGCGACCTCGTGTGGCCGAAGCTCTACGTGCGGGAAGAAGAGGATGCACTGGTCGTCTACAGCGAGGTGTCGACGGACCTCGAGCACGGGGCGAGCGACGACCAGCTCGGCCAGCTGCTCGCGTGCGGGCTGTTCACCGCCCTCAAGGCGTTCGAGGACCTCGGTACCCGGCTGGGCCTGCCCGCCGAGGGGTGAGCCGGCGGTCAGGAGGCCGGCACGCTCGTGACGAGCGACCTGTAGAGCGCGGTCACCGTGCGGTCCGCGCGCAGCAGGAGCTCGGGGATGCCGGACGGCACCGTCCCCGCAGACGGTGAGGAGCCCGACGTGCCGACATCCCCGACGACCGTCGTGAACACGAGCAGACCCCGCTCCTCCGCGCTCTCTGGTGCCACGTGGGCACCGGCCTCGATCGGCCAGGAGGCGGGCCCGGTGGTGTCCGTCGGGGGCCCGCCCCCGATCTCCACGGTCCGGATCGAGCCGGACCAGCCGGCGAGCCGGAGGAGCACGGTGACGACCGACGCAGCAGTGTGCAGCCGGACACCCGGCTGCGGGGCCGGGAGGGCGGACCGCCCGACGCCTGGTCGCGACGGGACGTCGAGCGAGAGCGTGTCGCCGAGGAGTCCGCTCGCCCCGAGGTCGGGAACGCCGTCGTCCGTGGTGCGCACCCCGGTCGTGGGTGCGGGGGCAACGACGGTGAGCCGCGGGCCGAGCGCAGGCGTGGACGACGAGGCCGCCGTACGTCCGAACGCCGCAGCGATCGCGCGCCGCAGCTCCACGACGACCGACTCGCGCTCGTCGTGCGCGACGTCCGTGCGCCCGGTCGCCCCCGGCACGAGCGTCACGCTCGACGGGACGAGGAGGATCGAGAGAGCCATGGCGCCACGGTATCGGACCCGGCCGGGGGCCACCGGCGGCCCCCGGGGAGCAGGAGGACCTCACCCGGGGAGTGCCCCGGGTAGGGTGAGTCCATGGGGTTCTTCAGGGGACGCCGGGTGAATCGACCTGGCGGAGCGAGCAACGGGCGCGACGGCCGCGCAGCGCCGCACCCGGCCTCGCCCGCCGACGCACGCACGGACGCCCAGCTCCAGGGCGACGTCGAGCGGGTGCTCGCCCGCGAGCTCGCTGCAGAGCCGGACGCCGGTTCGACCAGCCCCTCGCCGCTGTCCACCGCGCGCATCGTCGACTGGATCAAGGACTACGGCTACTCCTACTTCATCGACTCCGACGGCGACGTCGGCGGACTGTGGCACTCGCGCCTCTTCTACTTCCTCCTCTTCGGTCCCGAGCGAGAGATACTCCAGGTCCGCGGTCAGTGGAACCGGGAGATCACGATCGATCGCGTCGAAGAGGTGCTCGAGTTCTGCAACGAGTGGAACACCGACCGGATCTGGCCCAAGGCGTACTTCCGCGTTCGTGACAACGGGATGATCCAGGTCTACGGCGAGGTCGCGGTCGACCTCGAGCACGGCGCGAGCGACGACCAGCTCGACCAGGTGCTCGCGTGCGGGCTGAGCACCGGCGCCATGCTGTTCGACGCGCTCGACGAGATGTACCGCGACCCTGCCGGGGTGACACCGTGACGTCGTCCCAGCGAGCCACGTGGTTCAACCGGATCCTCGGCGCGCGTCCGGGAGCGCCGCGACGTGCCGAGCCGGAGGCACCCGTCGAGGTGCCGAGCACGATCACCCGGGACCGCGTCGGTGCCTACCTCCACCAGCGGGGCTACAGCTACCGGTTCGACGACGACGGAGACATCACCGGCACGTGGGACGGGAACCGCTTCTGGTTCCTCCTGCTCGGCCCCGGCGAAGAGATCCTTCAGGTGCGCGGCCGCTGGCACCGCACGCTCCCACCCGCAGGACGCATGTCGACGCTCCAGACGATCAACGACTGGAACAGGGAACGGATCTGGCCGAAGGCCTACGTCCGGGCCGAGGCGACCGGGCTCTCCCTGTACACGGAGGTCTCCGTCGACTTCTCCCCCGGCGCGACGGACGACCAGCTCCACCAGATGGTGGCGTGCGGTCTGGGAACAGCGGTCCAGCTCTTCGCCTCGGTGTCGGCGATGCTTCCGCCAGAGGCGAAAGAGGAGCCGGACGAGGACCTCGACGGCTCTGACGACTAGCACGAGCACCCTCCGGACAGCGCGGACCGTGTCGCACGGCCTCGACCGCGCAGTCCGCCTCAGCCGCGTCTGACGGCAGGGATGCCGAGGACGACAGGACCGGCACCGGTCGGTGCGCTCGACCCGTGCGAGTGGCTCTCACCGTCGAGTCCGAGACGGGCACGCTCGCGTGCTACCCATGCGTCTCCGGCACGGGTGCGGCGTACCGCGTAGACCCGTGCGGCACCGTCGACGCCGAGAGCCGAGTCCGCGACGAGGTGGTACGGCGCGGAGCGCGTCACGCGGACGGTCACCACGTCCCCGGGCCGGGGCACTCGCGGATCGAGCGTGTCCGACAGCCTGTCGTCGCCCGGACCGTCCTCGCGGAGGGGTGCCACGTCGGACGGCATCGCCAGGTGGACCAACCTGTTGTCGGCGGCGCGGCCGGTGAGCCGGTGGCTCGCGCCGTCCTTGCGTCCGGCGCCCTCGGTGACGAGGACCTCGACGGTGCGGCCGACCTGCGCTGCGCTCTCCTCCCCCGAGATGCGGTCCTGCAAGGCCATGAGCCGTTCGTAGCGCTCCTGCACGACGTCGCGGGGCACCTGGTCGTCGAGCGTCGCTGCCGGCGTGCCCGGCCGTGGTGAGTACTGGAAGGTGAAAGCCGACGCGAAGCGCGACGCCTCGACGACGCGGAGGGTCTCGGCGAAGTCGGCCTCGGTCTCTCCAGGGAAGCCGACGATGAGGTCGGTCGTGATCGCCGCGTCGGGCATCGCCGACCGGACGCGGTCGAGGATCCCGAGGAACTTCTCGGCACGGTAGGACCGCCGCATCGCGCGCAGTATCCGGTCCGACCCCGACTGGAGCGGCATGTGGAGCTGAGGCATGACGTTCGGGGTGCTCGCCATCGCCTCGATGACGTCGTCCGTGAAGGCGGCAGGGTGCGGGCTGGTGAAGCGGACGCGCTCGAGCCCCTCGATCGCGCCGCAGGCCCGGAGGAGCTTCGCGAACGCGCCGCGGTCGCCGAACTCGACGCCGTAGCTGTTGACGTTCTGCCCGAGCAGCGTCACCTCGATCGCGCCCTGCGCGACGAGCGCCTCGACCTCGGCGAGGACCTGGCCGGGCCGCCGGTCGCGCTCCTTGCCCCGCAGGTGGGGCACGATGCAGAAGGTGCACGTGTTGTTGCACCCGACGCTGATCGAGACCCAGCCCGCGTACACGGACTCGCGCTTCGTCGGGAGGGTGGAGGGGAAGACCTGGAGGGACTCGGCGATCTCGACCTGCGCAGCCTGGTTGTGGCGGGCACGCTCGAGAAGGACAGGCAGGGCGTCGAGGTTGTGCGTCCCGAAGACGACGTCGACCCACGGGGCCTTCTCGACGATCACCTCGCGGTCCTTCTGCGCGAGGCACCCACCGACGGCGATCTGCATCCCGTCGCGGCGTGACTTGATCGACGCCAGCTGCCCGAGGTTGCCGTAGAGCTTGGTCGCCGCGTTCTCGCGGACCGCACACGTGTTGACGACCACGACGTCGGCCTCGAAGCGGGCCTCGTCCTGAGGCGCGGCCCGGCGGTAGCCCGCCTGCTCGAGCATCCCGGCCATGTGCTCGGAGTCGTGGACGTTCATCTGGCACCCGAGGGTGCGGACCGCGTACGTCCGCACGGGGCCACCGCCGTCGACGGCAGGAGCCGGTGCGGGGCCGTCGTCCGGCAGGGTCGGGAGCAGGTTCGTGGACATCGCTCCAAGGATACGGCCGGCACGTCGGACGCCAGCGCCGCACTCGTGCACACTTACATGACGAGTTCGTTGCCCGACCGTTACCACTGGCGATGGCGTCCGAAACATTCGTGACCTAGGTTCAGGGGATGGACGACACTTCACGTTCGACGCACGATGCCGGGCAATCGACCCTCGTGCGCCTCACGGACGTCAACAAGCACTTCGGTGCCCTCCACGTGCTCAAGGACATCAACCTGTCGATCGAGCGCGGAGAGGTGCTCGTGGTCATCGGGCCGTCGGGCTCCGGCAAGTCGACGCTGTGCCGGGCCATCAACCGCCTCGAGACGATCGACTCCGGGACCATCGAGGTCGACGGCAAGCGCCTCCCCGAGGAAGGTAAGGCGTTGGCCTCGCTCCGGGCGGACGTCGGGATGGTGTTCCAGTCGTTCAACCTCTTCGCGCACAAGACCATCCTGGAGAACATCACCCTGGGACCGATCAAGGTCAAGGGCATGAAGCCCCACGCCGCCAAGGAGCTCGGCATGTCGCTCCTCGAGCGCGTCGGTGTCGAGTCGCAGGCGCAGAAGATGCCCGCGCAGCTCTCGGGCGGCCAGCAGCAGCGCGTCGCGATCGCCCGAGCGCTCGCCATGCAGCCCAAGGTCATGCTCTTCGACGAGCCCACCTCGGCCCTCGACCCGGAGATGATCAACGAAGTCCTCGACGTCATGGTCGGTCTCGCCAAGGACGGCATGACGATGGTGGTCGTCACCCATGAGATGGGCTTCGCCCGCAAGGCCGCGCACCGTGTCGTCTTCATGGCTGACGGTCAGATCGTCGAAGAAGCCGATCCGGAGACGTTCTTCACCGCTCCGACGTCGACACGAGCCCAGGACTTCCTCTCGAAGATCCTCACCCACTGACCCACAGCTCTCTCACGTCATCCGCACCCACCGAAGGAGATCATTCCGATGCGAACTCGCAGAACCGCTCTTGCTGCCATCGTCGCAGCATCCGCACTGCTGCTGTCTGCGTGCGGCGACGACTCGGACGACGGGCCTCCCGTCGAGTCGGTCGATGCAGAGTCCTTCCCTGAGGGCAGCACGATGGCACGCCTCTCCGAGGCCGGTGCGATCACGGTCGGCACGAAGTTCGACCAGCCGCTCTTCGGACTCCAGGGACCCGACGGCACCCCGGTCGGCTTCGACGTCGAGATCGCCATGATCATCGCCGGCGAGCTCGGGATCGAGCCGGAGAACATCGAGTGGATCGAAACCGTCTCCGCCAACCGCGAGCCGTTCCTCCAGGACGGCCAGGTCGACATCGTCGTGGCGACGTACACGATCAACGACACCCGCAAAGAGGTCGTCGACTTCGCCGGACCGTACTACCTCGCTGGTCAGTCCCTCATGGTCCGGGCCGACGACGACTCGATCACGGGCCCGGACGACCTGGCAGGCAAGAAGGTCTGCTCGGTCGACGGCTCGACCCCTGCGGGAAACATCGCCGAGAACTACCCCGAGGCCGAGCTCGTGCTCTTCGCGGCGTACACCGACTGCCTCGACCCGCTGCGCAACGGACAGGTCGACGCCGTCTCGACGGACAACGTCATCCTCGCCGGGTACGTCGACGAGAGCCCGGAGGACTTCGTCATCGCGGGTGACCAGTTCACCGACGAGCCCTACGGCATCGGCGTGATGAAGGGCGATGACGAGTTCCGCGACTGGATCAACGACGTCCTCGAAGAGGCGTACGAGGACGGTCGCTGGGCCGAAGCCTGGGAGTCCACCGCCGGCGAGGTCCTCGACACGCCGGAGCCCCCGGCCGTCGACCGCTACTGAGCGAACGCCCGGACAACGTGTCCGGGCGACCGTACGCGGGCGGCGCGCTCCTGCGCCGCCCGCGTCACCGCCTTGAGCGCCCTCTGCGCCGAGGCCCCCACCGACCCGTGAGAGGAGACTGATGGACGCGGTCCTGGAGTCCCTGCCGCAGTACTGGACCGGCTTCCAGATGACGCTGTTCCTCGCTGTCGTCTCCGGTGCCCTCTCCCTCGTCCTCGGCACCGTCCTGGCGGCTCTGCGGGTCGCCCCTCTGAAGTCGTTGCGCGTCTTCGCCAGCATCTACGTGGAGATCGCGCGCAACACACCGTTGACGCTCGTCTTCATCTTCGTCGTGTTCGTGCTGCCGACCCTGGGTCTCATCTTCCCGCTCGGGCGCATACCTGCTGTCATCGCGCTCACCGCCTACACGTCAGCCTTCGTGTGCGAGGCCGTCCGCTCGGGGATCAACAGCGTCGGGGTGGGGCAGGCCGAGGCAGCCCGCGCGATCGGACTGGGCACCGTGGCGACGCTGCGACTCATCGTCCTGCCCCAGGCACTGCGGACAGTCGTCCCGCCGCTCATCAACGTGCTCATCGCCCTGACGAAGAACACGTCCGTCGCTGCCGGCTTCACCGTGGTCGAGCTCACCTCCACCGGTCGGGGCCTCGCTCGCGACAACCCGTCGGACGTCCTCATGCTTCTCGGCGGCGTCGCGGTCTTCTACCTCGTCATCACCATCCCAGCCGGTCTCATCGCCAGCGCCGTCGAGCGAAAGGTGGTGTTCAGCCGATGAGCGGCAGCGTTCTCTACGATGCACCCGGACCCCGTGCACGCATGCTCGAGCGCTGGGGATCCGCGATCTTCGGCCTCGTCATCCTCGGTCTGCTCGCATGGCTCGTATCGAGCCTCGCCGCCCGCGGGATCTTCGACGACCGATGGGCCGTGTACACCGACCCGCCCAAGCAGCAGACAGCGGAAGACGTCTGGAGCTCGCTGCTCCTCACGGGTCTCGGCGCGACGCTGCGTGCGGCCGTCGTGGCTGCACCCCTGGCTCTGGTCCTGGCCCTGACGCTCGCGATCCTCCGGACGTCGACGGTCACCGTCGTCCGGCGCCTCGCCATCGCCGTCATCGAGCTCCTGCGCGGGATGCCCGTCCTGCTCATGATGCTCTTCGGTCTCCTCGGTTTCGGCCTGTCGTCCTTCCAGGCCGTCGTCTTCGGCCTCGCGCTCTACAACGCCGCCATCGTCGCCGAGATCCTGCGCGCCGGACTCAGCGCGCTCCCCCGCGGTCAGGCCGAAGCGGGCACGGCGCTCGGCCTCACGCGATGGCAGACCCTGCGGATGATCCAGCTCCCGCAGGTCGTCCGCCTCATGCTCCCGAGCCTCATCAGCCAGTTCGTCGTGCTCCTCAAGGACAGCTCGCTCGGCTTCATCATCGGCTATCCCGAGCTCTTGAGCGTCATGAAGAACAACTACAGCTTCTTCGGGAACGACTCCCGTCTCCCGCTCTTCATCGCTGTCGTCCTCATCTACCTTGCCGTCAACCTGACGCTCACGCGGGTCGCTGTCTTCGTCGAGAAGCGTTTCTCGGCCCGGGGGCAGAAGATGAAGCAGGTCGTCGTCGCTGGTGGTGCCGTCTAGCGCTTGGCGTCAGACGCAACCCGGTCACCAGACACAGCCGGGTCACGCGGTCGGTGGTGCCCGATCGTGTGACCTCAGCCTGCGGTCGCGGTGGCGCGGAGCTCGCGGACGACGGTGATCGCGATCTCCCCCGGGTAGTCGAGGTCTCGCTCGATGTGTGCTGCGATGGCTGTCGCGAGACCGTCGAGCTCCGCGTCGTCGACCTCTGACGGTTCCACCACGACGCGCACCTCGTGACCCGATGCCATCGCCAGCACGCGTCGGACCCCTGGGTGGCCCGCGACGAGCGCCTCGAGCCGCTCCATCCGTTCGACGTAGCGGTCGAGGTCGTCGCGCCGTGCGCCGGGCCGTGCCGCGGAGCTGGCATCGGCGGCCTGGACGAGGACGGCCTCGACGGACTGGGCGTCCACCTCGCCGTGGTGGGCAGCGATCGCGTTGACGACGACGCTGCTCTCACCGGACCGCTCCGCGAGCAACGCGCCGAGGGTGGCGTGCGAGCCGCTCGCCGCACCGGTGAAGCCCTTGCCGATGTCGTGCAGGAAGCCCGCACGCCGCGCGATGTCGACGTCAGCGCCGATCTCGGCCGCCATCGCGGCGGCGACGAGCGCGGTCTCGACGCTGTGCCGCAGGACGTTCTGGGCGTACGACGTGCGCAGCCGCAGCCGGCCCATGGACTCGATGAGCTCGGGGCTGAGACGTTGGACGCCTGCCTCGACTGCGGCATCGTGCCCGGCCGAGACCGTGCGGCTCGCCGCGCCGGCCACTGCCTCGGCGTACGCGGCCTCGATCCGTTGCGGCTGGATGCGGCCGTCCTCGATGAGCAGCCGCATGGTCACCTCGGCGAGCGCGCGGCGCTCGGGGTCGAAGGAGGACAGCTGGACGGACCCGGAGTCGTCCTCGAGGATGACGTTGACGCCGGTCACTGCCTCGAAGGTCCTGATGTTCCGACCTTCCTTGCCGATGATGCGTCCACGCATCTCCTCGGACGGCAGGGGCAGGGCGACGACCGCGATCTGCGAGCTGGTGGCCACGGCCAGGCGTTGGACGGATGTCGCGACGATGCGCCGGGCACGCTCGTCGGCGTGCTGCCGCGCCGTCGCCTCGATGCGACGCACCCGGGTCGAGGCGTCGTGGACGGCCTGGTCGCGGAGCTCGTCGACGAGGCGTGCGCACGCGTCCTCGCGGCTGAGGCCGGCTGTCGACTCGAGCTGCGCGAGCATCTGCGCGCGCAGCCGCCGTATCTCGTCGGAGGACTCCCGCTGCTGCTTCTCCGTGTCGAGCACGAGTGCTTCGGCCCGCTCTGTCGCTGCCTCGGCACGTCGCCGCTGGTCTGCGACGTCTCGTTCGGTCTCCCGCGCCTCCTCGAGGCGTTGGCGGGACTCGGCCTCGCGGCGCTTGACCTCGGCACGCAGCTCCGCGACATCCTCGGCGGCCTGCTCGCGGACGGCGCTCGCTTCCCGCCGAGCGACCTGGACGAGAAGGAGAGCGACGAGCGACGCCCCCAGGAGCGCCAGGAGGATCCCGAGGTCTTGAATGGTCACGCGATGCCACCTGTCGTCGTGCGAACCGCCACAGCGGACACACGCCACGACGAGATCTAGCACCTCATCATCCCCGACGGTGCGGGGCGCGGCTCTGATCAACACACCTGAGCCTGACGCGTGCGGGACCGGGACACGCAGCGGAGCGCCGTGCGTGCTGCCGGTCCCGTCGGTCGAGCGTCCGTCAGAGGTCGTCCGCCCACGGGACCTCGAGATCGCCGTTCGACTCCCGGTCGGGGTGGTCGGCCGCCTCGTCCGCGAGTGCCTGCTGGATGCTCGCCATCGCCACTCCCGGACCGTACCCCTTGCGGGCCAGCGCACCCATCGCGCGGCGCACTCTCACATCCCGTTCGAGGTTCTCGGTCCGGCGGAGCCGCGCGCGTGCGAGGTCGAGCGCGGCTGCTGCTTCGTCGTCGGAGTCGACCTGGCTCAAGGCACGTTCGGCGGTGTCAGGCGCGATGCCCTTGCGGTTCAGCTCGTGGGAGATCGCGCGCCGGGATTGGTGGCGCTCGGAGAACCGGGCGCGGACGATGCGTGCCGCGTAGTCCTCGTCGTCGACGAGCCCGACCTCCTCGAAACGATCAAGGAGCTCGAGCGCAACGTGCTCGTCGATCCCCTTGCGCGCGAGGCTGGCCTCGAGCTGCGAGCGGCTCTTCGGGGCGGCTGCGAGGATGCGGAGCACGATGGACCGCGCCTTCTCCTGCTGCTCGAGGTGCGACAGCGCAGGGACCGCGGGCGACTCCTCTTCCCCAGGAGACATCTCGCCACGCGGTCCCGTTGCTGTCTGTGGTCGGCGACCGGTCAGAAGTCGACCTTCTTGCTCTTCGCCGCCGAGACCTTGGCAGGCGTCTCAGCCTTGGCGGGTGCCTCGGCCTTCGCGGGCGCTCCGGCGGCGGGTGCGGCAGCATCGCCCGCCGCTCCGACGCCGAGCTTCTCCTTGATGCGTCGCTCGAGCTCGTTGGCGAGGTCGGGGTTGTCGCGCAGGAACCCGCGCGAGTTCTCCTTGCCCTGGCCCAGCTGGTCGCCGTCGTAGGTGAACCACGAGCCGGACTTGCGGACGAAGCCGTGCTCCACGCCCATGTCGATGAGTCCACCTTCGCGGGAGATGCCGACGCCGTAGAGGATGTCGAACTCCGCCTGCTTGAAGGGGGGGGCCATCTTGTTCTTGACGACCTTGACCCTCGTGCGGTTACCGACCGGCTCGGTACCCTCCTTGAGGGTCTCGATGCGGCGGATGTCGAGGCGGATGGAGGCGTAGAACTTCAGCGCCTTGCCTCCGGTCGTGGTCTCCGGGGATCCGAAGAAGACACCGATCTTCTCGCGCAGCTGGTTGATGAAGATCGCCGTGGTGTTCGACTGGCTGAGCGCGCCGGTGATCTTGCGGAGAGCCTGGGACATGAGGCGGGCCTGGAGGCCGACGTGGCTGTCACCCATCTCGCCCTCGATCTCGGCCTTGGGCACGAGTGCGGCGACCGAGTCGATGACGACGACGTCGATGGCACCGGAGCGGATGAGCATGTCCATGATCTCGAGCGCCTGCTCTCCCGTGTCCGGCTGGGACACGAGGAGGGCGTCGGTGTCGACGCCGAGCTTCTTGGCGTACTCGGGGTCGAGGGCGTGCTCGGCGTCGATGAAGGCGGCGATGCCGCCGGCACGCTGCGCGTTGGCGACGGCGTGGAGCGCGAGGGTCGTCTTTCCGCTCGACTCGGGGCCGTAGATCTCGACGACGCGCCCCCGCGGGAGCCCACCGATGCCGAGAGCGACGTCCAGCGCGATCGATCCCGTCGGGATGATCTCGGCGGGTGCGCGGATCTCGTCTCCGAGGCGCATGACCGATCCCTTGCCGAAGTTGCGGTCGATCTGGGCGAGAGCCGCCTCGAGGGCCTTCTCGCGGTCTGCTGGTGCGGCCATGGTTGTCACCTCAATGTCGGGAGCGGTTGCCGCTCGCTGTCGTGCCTCGTTGTCTCGTTCCAGGACGCTACGGGGAACCACTGACATCGCGTCCGCGCCTCGTCCGACCTGTGCACGGAACAACGTCCGAGCGATCTGTGCACAACACTACCCGAACACGTGTTCGATCGGCGAGCATGATCCCGCGTGTCGGGGGACCGGCCGGACACCGGTAGCGGCACCGGCACTCACCGAGGGCTCGTCACCGCGGGGGCGGCGCCTGCCGGTGCTCGTCGTGGCCCCAGCGATGTCGGTCCGGGACGTCCATCGCGTCGCAGAGGGCGTGCCACACCGTCCTCGGCTCCACGCCCGCCTCGATCGCCTGCTCGGCCGTCCGGTCGTCGAGGGCACTGAGGACCTGGTCGGACGCGAGCGTCCGACCGTACGCACGGCCGAAGACCTCGTCCACCAGATCCCAGAACTCTCGATATCGCACGGTCAAGAGTCGCACGACCAGCCGTTGTCGGTCGCACCGGTGAGAATGGTCGGGTGTCCCGACGAGCCGACCTCCCCGATGCACCGACGTCCAGCGCGCTCGGCCGCTTCGGCGACGCCACCCAGAGCTGGTTCACCGGTGCGTTCGAGCAGCCGACGGCCGCGCAGTCGGGAGCCTGGACTGCGGTGTCGTCGGGCCATCACGCGCTCGTGGTCGCCCCGACCGGCTCGGGCAAGACGCTCGCTGCGTTCCTCTGGGCGCTCGACGCCCTGCTCGACCCGGAGCGTCCGGAGGCCGAACCGGCCGCGAGGTGCCGGGTGCTCTACGTCTCCCCGCTCAAGGCCCTCGCGGCCGACGTCGAGCGCAACCTGCGCTCACCTCTCACGGGTATCCGCCAGGCGGCCGCCCGCCTCGGCACACCCGTCCGGGACGTCGAGGTCGGGACCCGCACCGGTGACACCCCTGCCGCGGAGCGTCGTCGCTTCGGCACGCGGCCGCCGGACATCCTCATCACGACGCCGGAGTCGCTCTATCTCATCCTCACCTCCGCAGCCCGCGCCGGCCTGAGCGGCGTCGAGACCGTCATCCTCGACGAGATCCACGCCGTCGCGGGGACCAAGCGTGGCGCTCACCTGGCCGTGTCTCTCGAACGCCTCGACACGCTGACGACGGCTCCGGTCCAGCGGATCGGCCTCTCCGCTACCGTGACGCCCGTCGACGCCGTGGCGAGCTTCCTCGCCGGGAACCGTGCGGTGGCGGACGGGGGCCGGCCGGTCGACGTCGTCCAGCCACCGGCGAGCAAGCGCATCGAGGTCGACGTGGTCGTCCCCGTCCCAGACCTCGCCGACCTGCGCGGGGCAGGGGCCACGAGCACGCCCAGCCAGCACCCCCTCGACGCCGCGCCCGGCGGCCCGGACCTCACCGGACAGGGCGGCGGGCGCCCGGCGCGTCCGTCGGTGTGGCCGCACGTCGAGGAACGGGTGGTCGACCTCGTGGCCGCGCACCGCTCGACGCTCGTGTTCACCAACTCGCGCCGAGGCGCCGAGCGGTTGACGTCCCGGATGAACGAGGTGTGGGCCGAGCGCCACGGGGAGGACCTGGACGAACCGGGCGAACGGCACGTCGCCGAGATCCAGGCACAGTCGGGCGCCTCGGCCGGAGCCGTACCTCTCCTCGCACGCGCCCACCACGGCTCGATGAGCCGCACCGAGAGGACGCACACCGAGACCGAGCTCAAGGAGGGGCGGCTCCCGGCCGTCGTCTCCACCTCATCGCTCGAGCTCGGCATCGACATGGGATCGATCGACCTCGTCGTCCAGATCGGAGCGCCCCCGTCGGTCGCGAGCGGGCTCCAGCGGGTCGGTCGCGCCGGTCACCAGGTCGGGGCGGTGTCCCGAGGCGTCGTCTTCCCGATGCACCGTGGGGACCTCGTACCCTCGACCGTCATCGCTGAGCGGATGCGGGCGGGGCAGATCGAGAGCCTGGCCGTCCTGCGCAACCCGCTCGACGTCCTCGCCCAGCACATCGTGGCGATGGTCGCCGTCGAGGACTGGGGCGTCGACGAGCTCGCCGCCGTCGTCCGGCGGTCCGCCCCGTTCGAGACCCTCGGGCGCGGGACGCTGCACGCCGTGCTGGACATGCTCTCGGGTCGCTACCCGAGCGAGGACTTCGGCGAGCTCCGCGCGCGCGTGGTGTGGGACCGCGTGACCGACCGGCTCTCCGCCCGGCCCGGCGCGCTCCGCCTCGCGGTCACGAGCGGCGGCACCATCCCGGACCGAGGTCTCTACGGCGTGTTCCTCGCGTCGGGGAGCGAGGCAGACGCCGACGCTCCGGGCCGCGGCGCTCACCGCGGCGGCAAACGGGTGGGAGAGCTCGACGAGGAGATGGTGTACGAGTCGCGGGTCGGCGACACGTTCACCCTCGGGTCGAGCACGTGGCGGATCGAGGACATCACGCACGACCGCGTGCTCGTCTCGCCGGCGCCAGGAGTCCCGGGCCGCCTGCCCTTCTGGAAGGGCGACTCCCCCGGCCGACCGGTCGAGCTGGGGCGCGCCATCGGTGCGTGGTTGCGGGCCGCGGGCGAGCTCGTCGCCGCTCCTGCCGCGGCACCCGCGGGCGCGGGCCGCAGCACCGACCCACAGGTCGGGACGAGCCCGTGGGCCGGCCTGGACCCGTGGGCAGCCGACAATCTCCGCGCGTACCTCACCGAGCAGGTCGCAGCCACGGGTGTGCTTCCGGACGACCGCACCGTGCTCGTCGAACGCTTCCGGGACGAGCTGGGCGACTGGCGCATCGTCATCCACTCGCCTTTCGGCGCCAAGGTGCACGCACCGTGGGCGCTCGTGCTCGCCGGTCGCATCCGGGAGCGTTTCGGCATCGATGCCGCGACGATGCACTCGGACGACGGGATCGTCCTGCGCCTGCCGGACGTCGGCGACTACACCGACCTGCGTCGGTCCTCCTTCGCTCCCGGCTCGACGTCGGACGACGAGGGCAGCGACTCCGTGGACCTGGGCGACCTCCTCATCGACCCGGAGGACGTCACCGCCGCCGTCCAGGCCGAGCTCGGTCAGTCTGCACTCTTCGGGGCGCGGTTCCGTGAGGCGGCGTCACGAGCCCTCCTCCTGCCCCGACGGAGCCCCGACCGCCGTCAGCCGCTCTGGCAGCAGCGCCAGCGGTCCGCGCAGCTCCTCAGCGTCGCCGCCGACTATCCCGACTTCCCCATCGTCCTCGAGGCGGTGCGGGAGTGCCTCCAGGACGAGTTCGACGTCCAGTCCCTCGTCTCGCTCATGCGGGACCTGGAGTCGGGCACCATCCGGATCCTCGAGGTGACGACCCCGACCCCCTCACCTTTCGCCCAGTCGCTCCTCTTCGGCTACACCGCCCAGTTCATCTACGACGGCGACGCCCCGCTCGCCGAGCGGCGCGCGGCAGCCCTGACCCTCGACCCCGAGCTGCTCGCCGAGCTCCTGGGCCACGAGGGCAGCTCCCAGATCGCGGACCTGCTGGACCCGGACGCCGTCGTGCGGACGGAGCACGAGCTCGCGTGGCTCACCGACGACCGCCGCGCGCGCCACGGTGAGGACGTGTGGGAGCTGCTCCGCCGGCTCGGCCCCCTGACGCTCGAGGACATCGCCGTGCGGACCCTCGAGGACTCGCGCGACGCCGTGCCCGGGTGGCTCGCGGAGCTCGAGCGGTCCCGGCGCGTCATCCAGGTCCGCCTCGCCGGTGTCGAGCCCTCAGGCCGATGGGCCGCGATCGAGGACGCCGGACGACTGCGGGACGCGCTCGGCGTGGCGCTCCCCGTCGGCGTGCCCGAGACGTTCACCGAGCTCCTGCCCGACCCCCTCGGCGACCTCGTCCGGCGGTACGCGCGCACGCACGGACCGTTCACCGTTCGCGACCTCGCCGAGCACTATGGCCTGGGCACCGCCGTCGTCGCGGACGTGCTCGCGCGCCACGTCGCCCGCGGGTCCGTCGTCACCGGTCGGCTGAGGCCCGACGCGCTCGGCGGAGCAGGGGTGGACTTCTGCGATGCCGAGGTGCTGCGCACGCTCCGTCGGCGCTCCCTCGCAGCGCTGCGCTCAGAGGTCGAACCTGTCCCTCAGGAGGCGCTCGGCGTCTTCCTCCCCCGCTGGCAGTCGGTCGGCGGGCTGCGAGGTGTCGACGGCCTCTACCGCGTGGTCGAGCAGCTCGCTGGTGCGGGGCTCCCCGCGTCGATCCTCGAGACGCAGATCCTCCCCTCACGGGTCACCGACTACTCCCCCGCCATGCTCGACGAGCTGACCACCGCGGGCGAGGTGATCTGGTGCGGGCACCACGCGGTCCCCGGATCACGCGGCAGCCAGGACGGGATCATCAGCCTCCACCTCGCAGAGACCGCTCCTCTCACCCTCCCGCTCCCCGACGACGCCCTCGGGCACGGTCCGGGCTCGCTCCATGCCCTCGTCCTCACGGCCCTCACCGGGGGCGGCGGGTACTTCCTCCCCCAGCTGGCGGCCGTCGTGGGTGGGGCGGTCAACGACGTCCTCGACGCGCTGTGGGACCTCGTGTGGGAGGGCAGGATCACGAACGACGGCGTCGGCCCCCTCCGGGCGCGGCTCGGTCAGCGGACGGTCACACCGCGCGCCCGGTCCGTGGCGCGGCCGGGCCGCATGGGCCGTCGACCCCGCCTGACGGCGCTGCCGTCACCGGGCACCGGCTCGTCGATCCGGGCCGCCGACGCCGGCGGTGGCGGCAGGTGGTCGGCGCTGCCCGAGCGGGACACGGACCCCGTCCGCCGGACGCACGCCCTCGCCTCCGTCCTCCTCGACCGGCACGGTGTCCTGTCCAGGGCGGTCGCCTCGGCGGAGAACGTCTCGTCGCGCTACGGAGACATCTACCGGGTGCTCGCAACCCTCGAGAACGCGGGTCAGGTACGCCGAGGCTACTTCGTCGAGCACCTCGGTGGATCACAGTTCGCTCTCCCCGGAGCCGTCGACCTGCTCCGTGCTGTCGACGGCGAGAGCAGCCGGAACGCGCCCCGCGCAGCCACACCGGTCGCGACGTGCCTGGCCGCCACCGACCCGGCCAACCCGTACGGTGCCGCGGTCGCCTGGCCGTTGCCGAGCGCGATGGCAGGTCCCGACGACCCAGCGCGGGACGCGGCTGCACCGAGGTCGACCAGCGGCACCGTCGGGGCGACGCACCGACCGGGCCGGAAGGTCGGCGCACAGGTGGTGCTCGTCGACGGTGAGCTCGTCCTCTTCCTCGAACGCTCCGGCCGGAGCCTCGTGAGCTTCACGAACGATCCACAACGGCTCGGGCACGCAGCGCGGTCCCTCGCAGAGGCGTTCGCCGCCGGGACGCTCGGCCGGTCCCACATCCGTCGGATCGACGGGCAGGACGCTCTGCTCGGGGCGTCGGGCATCGACCGACCGGCGACGCTGTCCGCGCTGCTCGAGGCCGGGTTCTCGGCGACGCCGTCAGGCGTGCGTTGGTCGCCCACCCGCACCGGTACGCCGCCGGTGACACGGTCCTCACGAGCGACGGGCGGGACCGGTGCCTGAGGGAGACACCGTGCTGCTCACGGCCCGCAGGCTCGACGCCGCGCTCAGCGGTCGGACGCTCGACCGCGCGGAGCTCCGCTGGCCGCGCGTCCCGGTCGGTGACCTCGCCGGGCTCGTCGTGGTCGAGACGCGCGCCTACGGCAAGCACCTGCTCACCCGGTTCGACGACGGTCGGACGCTCCACACCCACCTGCGCATGGACGGGAGCTGGAGGGTGGCCCGTACCGGAACGCCCGGGGCCTCCGCACGCGGCGCGTTCGTCCGGGCGGTGCTCGCGAACGACACGTGGACGTGCATCGGGCACCGGCTCGGCATGCTCGACCTCGTCCGTACCCGGGACGAGCACCAGCTCGTCGGGCACCTCGGTCCCGACATCCTCGCGGACGACTTCACCGAGCATCTCGAGCGGCTCGTGCCCGACGGCACCGTGGCGGAGCCGTTCGCCGGTCGCCTGGTCGGCGAGCTCCTCCTCGACCAGACGTTCGTCGCAGGCATCGGGACGCTCTTCGCCTGTGAAGGGCTCTTCCGGCTGGAGATGTGGCCCTGGGCTGCAGCACGCGACGTAGACGTCAGCACGCTGCTGCTGGTGATCCGCCGGCACATGCTCCGTGGCGTCACCGCACCGGTCGACGGGCGCCAGGTCAAGGTCCACGCACGTGCCGGTCGCCCGTGCGCGCGCTGCCGGACGCCCCTCGCCCGCGGCACCGTCGGGAGCGCGCCGACCGATCGACCGATGTTCTACTGCCCCAGCTGTCAGACGCCAGACCTCGGCTGAGGACACGAGCGGAGGCCGGCACGGGACCCGAGCCGGACGCTCGAAGGCCCGGCGTCACGTCGTGACGCCGGGCCTTCGAGCTGAACACCTACGGACGCATCATCCGACCGGCTGGAGCGAACCCGCCGGGTGGCGCATGCCACGCTCGGGGCGGGCACGACCCATGACGGCGAAGTCCGCCGGCAGAGTGTCCGGGATGAGGAGGCCCTCAGCGACCGCGATGCGGTCGCTGACCTCGCGAAGGATCAGAGACAGCGGCACGTCGAGAGCCTCGCAGATCGATCCCAGAAGCTCTGACGAGGCTTCCTTCTGTCCACGCTCGACCTCGCTCAGATACCCGAGCGAGACCCGCGCGGCCGAGGACACCTCACGGAGCGTCCGCCCCTGCCGTTGACGAGCATCTCGCAGTACGTCCCCGATCTCTCGGCGTAGTACAACCATGTGGCGACCTCCTCCCGTGTCCTGAACTTCATGTGTCGTGGTGACCGCATCACCTCGAGGGCCACGCAAGGCCCTCGATGCAGTGAGGTCCGTCCTACCGTACCTTGCTTGACCTACGGATCGCTTGCTCGATCCGCTCGATGCACCAGATCTTGACCTGGTCGTCACATCCACGGGCCGTCCTGGCGCCTGCTTCATCATCACACCGTCTTCAACGACGACCGGTGCGGCGTTGTTCCCACGGCCGTTCATCGGAGCACCCTCTCGAGGAGTGCCAGCGCCGCGACCACGCTCCCGTCGCGAACCGCTGCACGGTCACCGGGGATCTCGTGTCGCTCCGCCACCGTCTCAGCACCTCCGCGGCACACCGCGACGTAGACGGTGCCCGGGGGTTGGCCGTCCTGCGCGTCCGGTCCGGCGACCCCGGTCGTCGCGACACCGACGTCAGCACCCAGCCGAGCACTCACGCCCCGGGCCATCTGACGGGCGACGTCCGGGTCGACAGCTCCCCGCTCTGCCAGCAGCTCGACGTCCACACCGAGCAGACTGTGCTTGAGATCAGTCGCGTACGCGACGACACCACCGCGCACGACTCGCGACGCACCCGGGACCGCGACGAGCTCGGCGACGAGCAGCCCCCCGGTCAACGACTCCGCGACGCCGAGCGAGAGGCCCGAGCGCTCGAGCAGCCCGAGGACCCGGGCGGCGCTGCCGTGCATCAGACCCCGTCGTCCGTGACGGCGTCGGCACGCGGCGCGGGGCGCCCCGGTGTCCCGCCGGCGGCGCGCGCGTCGCGACGCACCTGCCAGCCCTTGACCGCATAGTCGACGCCGGTCACGAGCGTGACCGCGAGCGCCGCTGCCATGGCCGCCGCGCCGAGCCATCCCAGCACGGCGGGGAGCTCGTCGAGCGGGAGGAGATAGATGGCGATGGCGACCGACTGCAGGACGGTCTTGAGCTTTCCGCCGCGTGAGGCGGGCATGACGGCGTAGCGAAGGATGAAGAAGCGCATGATCGTGATGGCCGCCTCGCGCACGAGGATGAGCACCGTCACCCACCACCAGACGTCGCCCAGCACCGACAGGAGGACGAGCGCGGTGCCGATGAGCACCTTGTCGGCGATGGGGTCGAGGATCTTGCCGAGGTTGGTGACCATGTCGTTCTTGCGTGCGAGGTAGCCGTCGAGGCGGTCCGTCGCCGCGGCGAGGACGAAGATCCCTGCTGCGACGAGCCGCCAGGTGACGGTGTGCCCACCGTCAGCGAGCAGCGCCCACGCGAAGAAGGGGACCAGCGCGATCCGGAGCATCGTCACGATGTTGGCAGAGTTCCACGGAGACGCAGGAGATGAGGTCACACCTCAAGCCTATGCGCTCGGGTCAGCGGACAGGTCCGCTCCAGCCGTCGTCCTCGGTGTCCGCGCTGTCGTGGTAGTCCACGGCCTCTGGCGGCATGTTCGCAGAGAGGTCCTCGTACGGGCTCTCGGGTGCGGCGGAGGAGGGCGCGGGCGTCCCGCGGAGCATCGCGAGCGTTCCCGGAAGGTCGTCGGGCTGGACCATGACCTCTCGCGCCTTGGACCCCTCGGACGGGCCGACGATCTCACGTGACTCGAGGAGGTCCATGAGCCGCCCCGCCTTGGCGAACCCGACTCGGAGCTTGCGCTGCAACATCGACGTGGAGCCGAACTGCGTCGTGACGACGAGCTCTGCCGCCTGCAGCAGCAGGTCGAGGTCGTCACCGATGTCGTCGTCGACCTGCTTCTTTGCCGCGGTCTGCGCGACGTCCTGCCGGTAGACCGGCTTGAGCTGGGCCTTGACGTGCTCGACGACCGCGTGCACCTCGCTCTCTCCGACCCAGGCCCCCTGGACGCGGATCGGCTTCGACGCACCCATCGGCAGGAAGAGGGCGTCGCCCTGACCGATGAGCTTCTCCGCACCTGCCTGGTCGAGAACGACGCGTGAGTCGGCGAGGGACGAGGTGGCGAACGCGAGGCGCGATGGCACGTTGGCCTTGATGAGGCCGGTGACGACGTCGACGCTGGGCCGTTGCGTCGCGAGGACCAGGTGGATTCCCGCAGCCCTGGCGAGCTGCGTGATCCGCTGGATCGACGCCTCGACGTCTCGAGGGGCGACCATCATGAGGTCGGCGAGCTCGTCGACCACGACGAGCAGGTACGGGTACGTGGCGATCTTGCGTTCGGACCCGGGCAAGGGCTTGACCTTGCCTGCACGAACGGCGGTGTTGAAGTCGTCGATGTGCTTGTACCCGAAGAGCGCGAGGTCGTCGTAGCGCGCGTCCATCTCGCGGACCACCCACTCGAGGGCCTCGGCGGCCTTCTTCGGGTTGGTGATGATCGGGGTGATGAGGTGAGGGATGCCCTCGTAGATGGTCAGCTCGACCCGCTTGGGGTCGACGAGCACCATGCGCACCTCGTCGGGCGTGGAGCGCATGAGGATCGACGTGATCATCGAGTTGACGAAGCTCGACTTGCCCGCGCCGGTGGCGCCCGCGACGAGGATGTGCGGCATCTTCGCCAGGTTGGCCACGACGTAGCCGCCCTCGACGTCCTTGCCGACACCGATGATCATCGGGTGCTCGCTGCGCAGCGCGACGGCGGAGCGCAGGACGTCACCGAGGACGACGGTCTCGCGATCGGTGTTCGGGATCTCGATGCCGATCGCGGACTTGCCCGGGATCGGCGAGAGGATGCGGACGTCTGCGCTCGCTACGGCGTAGGCGATGTTCTTGCTCAGTGCCGTGACGCGCTCGACCTTGATCCCCGAGCCGACCTCGACCTCGTAGCGAGTGACCGTGGGCCCGCGGCTGAAGCCGGTGACCTTGGCGGCGATGTCGAACTGGTCGAAGACTCCGGTGAGGGCTTCGACGACACGGTCGTTGGCTGCCGAGCGCACCTTGTGGGGCGCGCCCTTGACGAGCAGGTCCTCGCCGGGCAGGACGTAGACGGTGTCGCCGTCGAGCATGGGCTGCTCGCCTCGGGGGACGCGGGTCGTCGGCGGGGCCGGCAACGGACGCATGGGGGCGGTCGGGGCGACGACAGGTGGCTCGGCGGTCGGGTCGGCGACGCCGAGGATCTCCGTGAGCGGGTCGGTCGGTGGAGCGATCGCGGCGTCCTGTCCGGTCTCGAGCATCTCGCGCTCGAGGGCGGCAGCGCGCTCGAAGGCCTCGTCGCCGACGTATCCGCCCTCGAGGCGCTCTGTCGCCGCGTCGTCCGCCGCGCGTTCGGCGCGGGACTTGCGCGGCGACCTCACGCGCCGTCGTGGCGTCGGCGTCGCCTCGTCCGTGCCGTCGTGGCGGAGCACGCCCTCAGCGAGGTCGAGGTCTTCAGGGTCGGCCTCGAGCGCGGCCTTCTCTCCTGGTTCGTGACCGGTCAACCGGTTGTAGACACCGCCGAGCCGCTCGGGGATGGCGTGGACGGGCGTCTTGGTGACCACGAGCAGTCCGAAGAAGGCCAGGAGCACGAGGAGCGGGATGGCGACCCAGGTGCTCAGGCCGGCCGCGAGCGGGTGGCCGACGAGGTATCCGACGATCCCCCCGGCGTCACGGAGCCCTTCGTACCCGTCCGACGGCTGCGGGCGACCTGAGGCGATGTGGACGATGCTGCAGACGGCGACCGTCATGGCACTGAGGCCGATCGTCACCCGCGAGTTCGCCTGCTCGCGGTCGGGGTGGCGCATGAGCCGCACGGCGAGAGCGAGAAGGATGAGCGGGACGGCGACGGCGACCTCGCCGAACGTCCCTGCCGCGACGACGTGGATCGCCTCGGCCGTCGCTCCGTCCACCCCCCACCACTCTCGGGCCGCCACGACGAGCGCGAGGGCGAGGAGAAGGAAGGCGATGCCGTCCCGTCGGTGGGCAGGGTCGAGCTCTCGCGCGTCTCGACCGATCCTCCGTGCTGTCCCACCCACGAGGTGCGCCACTCCCATCCACATGCTCTTGACCAGCCTGATCGGCCATGGCTTCGTCGTCGGGACGGGCTTCTTCGTCGTGCTCGCCTTGGTCGTGCTGGCCGCGCGACCGCGCGCCGGCGGACCGGGGCGCTTGGTGGAGGTCGCACGGGTAGCCATGATCACAATCTAGCCCGGCACGAGCAGCGATCCGCGGATTGCGTCGGAGCGTGTCCGCCGTCCGGACGACCGATGGACCGGCAGCGTCGCTGCCGGTCCATCGGTGAAGCGTGCCTCACACGACCATCACTGGGTCGCGAAGTAGCCCTCGTAGTCGTCCTTGAAGTCGCCCCAGGCGGACACGCGCCACACTCCGCCGGCGACCTGCGCCGTCGGGACCGTCACACAGACGTTCCCGGCAGCCGTGCCGTCGGTGTAGAGCTCCTGGCCGTTGTCGAGCTCGTTCGGAAGCTCGACGTAGTTGCAGTTGTCGTCGTACGTGGTGCCGTTCGCGCCGACGAAGACCCAGTCGAGGTCGTAGAGGTCCTCACGGTCGGGGCCGTTGTAGGTGAGCGTCACCGGTGCCATGACGTACACCGAGTCGGCCGGCGGGGCGTAGTTGTCGATGGAGTACGAGCTGAGGCCGGGCGAGATCTCGGCCCAGGCGTCAAGGTTGGAAGCAGCCATCGAGACGGTCCAGTTGAAGATCTCGGCCGTCTCGTTCGGCGCCAGCGGTGCGGCACGCGTGCCGTTGTCCGACGTCGAGCCGGTGGGCTCCTCGGTCGGCTCGTCCGACTCCTCCTCCGTGGGCTCGTCGGTCGGCTCGTCCGACTCCTCCTCCGTGGGCTCGTCGGTCGGGTCCTCCGACTCCTTCTCGGTCGGCTCGGCGGTCGGGTCGTCCTTCTTCTCGTCGTCGCCGCCGATGACGCCGGTCGCGAAGAGGACACCGAAGATGGCAAGGAGAGCCACGACACCGATGATCACGGGGATGAGCCATGCCTTGGGCTTGGACCCGGGTCCGCCGGGAGCGCCGCCCGCGGCGTTGGGCTGCCAGCCACCGGGAGCGCCGGGGCCACCGAAACCGGGAGCCTGCGGGCCGCCCTGCGGCGGCGGTCCACCGAACGCACCGCCGGGGAACACAGCCGTCTGGTTCGGGTCGCTCGGGCTGGCGCTGCCCGTGGCCGCGAAGGCCTGGGTCGGAGCGCCCTGGTCGGTCCCGGAGAAGCGGGAGACGTCCCCCGGAGCTCCAGCCTGCGGAGCGCCGGGCACGTCACCTGCGGGGGCCGAGTCGTCGAGCCAGAGCTGCCATCCGGGAGGAGCGGCAGGCCAGGAGGGGTCCGGGTTCCACCCGGGCGGCGGCGTCCAGCCCTCCGGAGCGGGCGGCCATCCGGGCGGTGGGTTGAAACGTGCAGCCATGACGGCCCCTTCCGATTGCTGTGCAGCGGTCGCGTTCGACCCGCAGGCATCGCTCAGTGAGGTGACCGTGATGGGCACCGGGGGCGGGAACCTGCGGAAGATTTCTGGCTCAGGCTACACGCCGTGATCACGTGCGCACACCGAATGTTCACGAACGCTCATGGGCACAAGTACCCATGGCGCATGCCGTTCACCGACCGTCGGTCGGCAGCGTGACCAGCGAGAGCGTCGGTATGCGACGAACATCCGTTGTGCACCACGGATCGCCTCGACCCATCATCGCCAGCCATCTGCGGCTGGCAGGCCGGTCAGCCGACCGTGCCCGAGGGATCGAGGAGCCCCGCCTCGACGAGGGCGCTCCGGACGTCGGCGACCTCGGGACCGGTCGCCGGCACCTGCGGCAGACGCAGCCCGCCGTGCGGGATGAGGTCGAGCTCCCGGAGCGCAGCCTTGACCATCACGACGCCGAGCCCGGCGGACATGATCGCGTCGATCACCGGCACGAGTCGCGCGAAGCCCTCGGCAGCGGCGACCACGTCTCCGCGACGGAACGCGTCCCCGACCTCCCGCAGCTCCGCGCCGGCCACGTGACCGATGACGCTGACGAGCCCCACGGCACCATGAGCGAGGAACGCGAGATAGAGGGCGTCGTCACCGCTGTACCAGTCGAGGCCGGTCCGCCCCATGGCCTGCACCGCGGAGTAGACGTCCCCGGTCGCGTCCTTCACGGCGACGATCTTGTCGTGGCCAGCGAGGCGGTCGTAGGTCGCGGGCGCCAGCCGCACACCGGAGCGTCCAGGGATGTCGTAGAGCATGACGGGCAGGTCCGTGGCGTCGGCGATGGCCACGGTGTGCTGCACGATCCCGTCCTGGGACGGCCGCGAGTAGTACGGGTTGACGACGAGCAGACCGTGGGCACCTGCCTCTTCAGCCTGTCGAGCCATGCGGACGGAGTGGTCGGTGTCGTTGGAGCCCGCGCCGGCGACGATCACCGCGCGGTCCCCGACCGCGTCGACGACCGCGCGCACGAGGTCGGCCTTCTCGGGCGCGTGCGTCGTCGGCGACTCTCCGGTCGTGCCGTTGAGCACCAGACCGTCGTGACCGTTCGCGACGAGGTGCTCGGCGAGCGCGACGGCCGCCTCGAGATCGACCGAGCCGTCCGGGGCGAAAGGGGTCACCATCGCCGTGAGCAGCGTGCCGAACGACTGTGACCGAGGTGTGGGAGGCGCCATGGACCAAAAGTACCTCGCTCGCACGCGCTCCCTCTCCTTCGTCCGTGGGGCGCACCGGTCCGGACGAGCCCGTCGTGCGCGCAGCCGCGTTCCGACACCGTGGTTTCCAGTCGGGGACTGCCGCGAGAACAGTGCGTGAACGACGGCGAACTTCTGCCGAACTCGACGCTGACCTGCGCGGACGCGTGTGAGGATCGCCGCAGGAACCGGCCCCGCCCGGCCTGCCTCTCCCTGCCCTGCACGCCCATCGAGGAGCAACACACGTGACTGCACCCAGCGGCCCGCCCACCGGCACCGCCGTCATCTCCCACCGAGGCGACACGGTCGACCACCGCGAGAACACGCTGGCCGCGATCCGGTCGGCGATGGACCACGGAGCGCACGCCGTCGAGGTGGACGTCCAGCTCTCAGCCGACGGGATCGCCGTCCTCGCCCACGACGAGACCTTCGAACGCGTCTGGGGCGACCCGAGGCCGGTCGCGTCGATGACCTGGTCCGAGATCGCGACGCTCGGGAGCGGCACCGACCGCGTCCCGCGTCTCGAGGAAGCACTCGAGCTGTCGGTCGAGAGCGGTGTCCCGCTGGTCCTCGACCAGAAGCACCCGGCAGCAGGGCTCGCAGCCGCGCGGCTGGTGGAGCGCACGGGCGCAGACCTCACGCAGTACTGCGGCTCGACCGAGGGTCTCCTCGGCATCCGGTCCATGGACCCCGGAGCGGTGATCTACCTCAACGACACGTCGCTCGGGCTCCCGGACGTGCGGCTCCTCGCAGCGCTGCGCCCCCGGTACTACAACCCGTACTGGCGGTTCCTCGCCCCAGCGACCGTCGAGGCGATGCACGCGTTCGACATCCTCGTCAGCTGCTGGACACCGAACGAGGACGCAGAGCTCGCCCTCGTCCTGGACATGGGGGTCGACGGCGTCATGACGGACCGGATCGACCGGCTGCAGCTGCACGTCGACAAGCGCGCGGCATGAGCGCGTCGGTCCTGACCGAGCCGAGCGTCCGCGGGTCGTCGAAGTCACCGGACGCACCGGATGCCCCACGGGAGCCCGTGCGCCAGCGCAGCCACTGGGTGCGGCACCGCAAGGAGTACCTGACGTTCCTCCTCTTCGTCACGCCGAACATGGCTCTCATCGCCCTGTTCACGTACCGGCCCCTGGTGCTCAACGCCCAGTACTCGACGCTGCGCTGGAATCTCGGGTCCGACACCGCCACGGTGATCGGGATCGACAACTACGTGCGGTGGTTCACCGATCCGCAGAGCCTCGAGGTCGTGCGCGTCACGACGATCTTCACCCTCGCCACGGTCGGAGCGACGCTCCTGCTCGGTCTGGCGCTCGCGACGGTCCTGAACCGTCCGCTGCGCGGGCGGACCTTCGCACGGTCGGTCGTCTTCGCCCCGTACGTGCTGTCCGGCGTCGGTGTAGGCATGGTCTGGCTCTTCATCTTCGACCCCACCTACGGGGCTCTGTCGGCCGTCCTGCGCGTGTGGGGCGCGACGAGCCCGCAGTGGTACCTCGACCGGGACTGGGCGCTGGTCATGGTCATCGTCGTCTATGTGTGGAAGAACCTCGGCTACGCCGCTGTCATCTACCTCGCCGCGCTCCAGTCCGTCCCGAAGGACGTCCTCGACGCCGCCGCGCTCGACGGAGCCGGGCGGTCGCGCACGTTCTGGCAGATCACCGTGCCGCTCCTGTCGCCCACCACGTTCTTCCTCGTCATCACGACCGTCCTGTCCTCTCTGCAGTCCTTCGACCTCATCCACGTCATGACCAAGGGCGGCCCCCTCGACGGGACGACGACGCTCATGTACCAGGTCTACGTCGAGGCGTTCGTCACGGGTCGCGCCGGGTACTCGTCCGCGATCTCGATGATCCTCTTCACCGTCCTGCTCGTCATGACGCTCGGTCAGATGCGCTTCCTCGAGACGAAGGTGCACTACTCGTGAGCACTCCCACCCGCACCGCACGTCGGAGCCCCGCCCCGGCCCTCGGCGGGCACCTCACGCTCGCGGGAGCGACGCTCATCGTCGTCCTCCCCCTCGTGTGGATGGTCCTGTCGTCGTTCAAGAGCTCGGGCGAGATCGTGTCCCTGCCCATCCAGTGGTTGCCCACCAGCCTCGCCCCGGACAACTACGTCGAGGCCGGGCGCACCGCGCCCTTCGGGCGCTTCTTCCTCAACAGCGTCATCGTCACCGCCGTCGGGGCGAGCCTCAAGGTCCTGCTCGCACTGCTCACGGCCTACGGTCTGGTCTTCATCCGCTTCCCGGGGAAGAAGATCATCTTCGCGGGGATCCTCGTGGCGCTCATGGTCCCTGCGCACATGTCCCTCGTGCCCAACTACACGCTCATCGCCGGCTGGGGCGGGCGCAACACGCTCTGGGGCATCGTCCTCCCCGGTCTCGGGACGGCCTTCGGCACGTTCCTGCTCCGACAGCACTTCCTGTCGCTGCCGCGATCCATCGTCGAGGCTGCGGAGATCGACGGCGCCGGGCACTGGCGCAGGCTCGTGAGCATCGTCGGGCCGGTCAGCGCGCCGACGATCGCCACCGTCGCCCTCATCTCCATCGTCGGCGAGTGGAACGAGTACCTCTGGCCGCTCATCATCGTCGACACCCCCGAGCTCATGACGCTCCCGGTCGGTCTCACGCTGCTCCAGAACATCGAGCCGGGTGCCACCGCCTGGGGCGTCCTCATGGCCGGGACCGCCTTCGTGCTGGTCCCCGTGCTCCTCGTCTTCGCGGCGCTCCAGCGCTACATCGTCGCGGGACTCACACAGGGCGCCGTCACCGGCTGACGGCCCCGCCCCTCTGCTCCCCGTCCCACAGACCATCCCCGCACACCCACCACGACAGGACACCTCATGCCCCTGCTCCGCCTGCCCTCCTCCCGCTCAGCTCGCGCCGGCGCGTCGTCCGAGCTCGCGCTCCCGCGCCCGGGCCTCGACCGGCGCTCCTTCCTCGGCCTCTCCGCCGCTGGCGCCGCCGCACTCGCCCTCTCCGCGTGCGCCGGACCGTCCACGGCCGGCGGCTCGTCGAGCGCGAGCGCCTCCCCCGCGCTCGACTACTCGGGCGTCAAGCCCGCCTCAAAGATCACCATGTGGTCCAACCACCCAGGCGGGTCGCAGGACGTCGAGACCGAGATCGTCGAACGCTTCAACGCGAGCCAGTCGGCCATCACCGTCTCGCTCGTCACCGCCGGCGCCAACTACGAAGAGGTCGCCCAGCGCTTCCAGACCGCCCTCGCGGGCGGCGGCCTGCCTGGCCTCGTCATCCTCTCCGACGTGTGGTGGTTCCGGTACTTCATCAACGACTCGATCATCCCGCTCGACGCGGTGCTCGAGGCCGTCGAGATGGAGACGGACGACTTCCGCCCGAGCTTCTTCGCCGACTACCAGTACGACGGCGCCCAGTGGGCCGTCCCCTATGCACGCTCGACGCCGGTCTTCTACTACAACAAGGCGCACTGGGCGACGGCCGGGCTCCCCGACCGTGCTCCGGCCACGTGGGACGAGTTCGGCGAGTGGGCACCGCGCCTCAAGGCTGCCGGCACGGGCGTCATCAACGCGTTCCAGTACCCGGCCATGGCCGGGTACGCGGGCTGGACCTTCCAGAACAACGCCTGGGGCTGGGGCGGCTCGTACTCGGACGGCTGGGACGTGACGATCGACCAGCAGCCCGTGGTCGACGCACTCGAGTGGATGCGCCAGGGCGTGAACGTCGACAAGTGGGCTGGCATCACGAGCAACGACCAGGCGACCGACCTCGCCTCCGGCGCCGTGAGCGCGACGGTCAGCTCGACCGGCTCCCTCGTGGGCATCCTCGAGTCCTCGACGTTCGACGTCGGCGTCGGCTTCATGCCCGGCGGCCCCTCGGCGACCGAGCCCGTCTGCCCGTCCGGCGGCGCCGGTCTCGGGATCCCCAAGGACATCACGCCGGAGGAGCAGCTGGCCGCCGCGACGTTCCTCAAGTTCCTCACCTCACCCGAGAACGCCGTCGCGTTCTCGGGTGCGACCGGGTACATCCCTACCCGGACGTCCGCCGACGTGAGCGCCCTCGTCGCCACTGCGCCGCAGATCCAGACGGCGATCGACCAGATCGAGGTCGTCCGGACCCAGGACTACGCCCGGGCGTTCCTCCCCGGCGGGGACAAGGCCGTCGCCGACGGCGTCGGGCGCGTGCTCACGCAGGACGAGGACCCGCAGGCCGTGCTCACCGAGGTGCGCACGCAGCTGGAGGAGATCTACACGACGGACGTCGAGCCGCTGCTCGCCTGAGCCGTCGTCGGTGCAGAGTCCGCCCGGCGGTACGTGACGAACCGGTAGCGCAGTCCGGTGGTCGACACCGCGTCGACCGCCGCGAGCGCGTCCGGTCCGTGCCCTGCGCCCTCCGCCGTCTCCGGTCGGCCCGCCACCGCGGTCCAGCCGGCGTCGACGGGGGGCGCCCAGGCGTCCCCGTCGACCTCCGTGTCGACGTACGTCACGACGAGGAGGTCGGCGCGGTCCATCGCGGCCGCGTAGACCTGTGCCCCACCGATGACCCAGGCCGTCTCGACGCCGGGCGTCTCGGCCGCCGCTTCGAGCGCCGCATCGAGACCCGCGACGACGCGCGCCCCCGGCGCCTCGTAGCCCGGCTGACGGGAGAGGACGATGTTCGCCCGGCCCGGCAACGGGCGGAAGCGGGCCGGGAGCGACTCCCAGGTGGCCCGACCCATGATCACGGGCGACCCTGCCGTCGTCCGGCGGAAGTGCGCGAGGTCCTCGGGCAGGTGCCAGGGCAGCGCTCCGTCTGCTCCGATCACACCCGCCGTCGACTGCGCCCAGACGAGCCCGAGCTCCGGCCGGAGCGGCGTGGGGCTCATACGGCGATCGGTGCCGCGATGGTCGGGTGGTGGACGTACCCGTGGACGACGACGTCGTCGAAGTCGTAGTCGAACAGCGACGCGGCCTTGCGCAGCTCGAGCTGCGGGAACGCGTAGGGCTCACGGGACAGCTGCTCCCGGACCTGGTCCTCGTGGTTGTCGTAGATGTGGCAGTCGCCTCCGGTCCAGACGAAGTCACCCACCTCGAGACCGGCCTGCTGCGCCATCATGTGCGTGAGCAGCGCGTAGCTCGCGATGTTGAACGGGACGCCGAGGAACAGGTCGGCCGAACGCTGGTAGAGCTGGCACGAGAGCCGGCCGTCGGCGACGTAGAACTGGAAGAACGCGTGGCACGGCATGAGCGCCATCGCATCGAGATCGGCGACGTTCCATGCGGAGACGACGATGCGACGGGAGTCGGGGTTCGACTGCAACGTCTCCAGCGCCTGGGTCATCTGGTCGATGTGCCGGCCGTCGGGCGTCGGCCAGGACCGCCACTGGACGCCGTAGACGGGTCCGAGCTCACCGTCCTCGTCGGCCCACTCGTTCCATATCCGGACACCGTGCTCCTGGAGCCACCGGACGTTCGAGTCGCCGCGCAAGAACCACAGGAGCTCACCGACCACGGAGCGCAGGTGCACGCGCTTGGTCGTCACGAGCGGGAAGCCCGCGCGCAGGTCGAACCGCATCTGATGACCGAAGACGCTCCGGGTGCCCGTGCCCGTGCGGTCGGACTTGGCCGCGCCGTGCTCGAGGACGTGTCGCAGGAGGTCCTCGAACTGGGTCTGCGGGGTGGGCGCGCCGAGAGCCGGCTGGTCTCCTGAGGTCATGGGTTCATCCTAGGTCGCGGTCTCCTCGGACGGTGCGCCAACGTTCGGGAGGAGGCTCCGAGCCCGCGATCAGAACAAACCGACCGGTCGGGTCGCGATCATGGATACTGTGACGATGAACAGTGCCTCCTCCACGTCCCCCGGCCTTCCCGCACGCCTGCCCACAGGGCTGCTCGTCGACGGCACCTGGACCACCGCCGACGGTGACGGTGTGTTCGAGGTCCGCAACCCCGCGACGGACGACGTCCTCTGCGAGGTCGCCGACGGCCGCCCGTCCGACGGGCTCCGAGCGTTGACCGCCGCCCACGAGGCCTCCGCGACCTGGCGCCGGACACCCCCACGGGTGCGCTCCGACCTCTTGAGAGCCGTGTTCGAGCGGATGCTCGCCCGCACAGAGGACATCGCGGCGATCATCACCGCGGAGGGAGGCAAACCCCTCGCAGAGTCGCGCGCGGAAGTCGCCTACGGCGCCGAGTTCGTCCGCTGGTACTCCGAGCAGGCGGTGCGCATCCCCGGGACGGTGCGCTCCGCCCCCGCGGGCGGGACGCAGCTCCTCCGGCGTCGGCCCGTCGGACCGGCCCTCCTCATCACCCCGTGGAACTTCCCGCTCGCCATGGCCACGCGCAAGATCGCGCCCGCGCTCGCCGCCGGCTGCACGGTGGTCATCAAGCCGGCGAGACTCACACCGCTCACCACACTGTTCGTCGCCGAGCTGTTCCGAGAGGAGCTCGCTGCGCGCGGCCTGCCGACCGGGGTCGTCAACGTGGTGCCGACGACGAGATCCGGCCCGATGACGGAGCCGATCCTCGCCGACCCGCGGTTGCGCAAGCTCTCCTTCACGGGATCCACCGAAGTTGGTCAAGAGCTCCTCCGCAGTGCAGCGCAGGGAGTCCTGCGCACGTCCATGGAGCTCGGCGGCAACGCACCGTTCCTCGTGTTCGCCGACGCGGACCTCGACGCGGCGGTCGAGGGCGCGATGGTCGCCAAGATGCGGAACGCCGGCCAGACCTGCGTGGCCGCCAACCGCTTCCTCGTCCACGCCGCCGTGGCCGACGAGTTCGCGGAGCGCCTCGCCTCCGCGTTCGGCGACCTCGTCGTCGGCGACGGCGCTCAAGCGGGTGTGACCGTCGGCCCCCTCATCGACCGCGGCGCCGTGGAGTCGGTGCAGGACGCCGTCCGATCGGCGGTCGACGGAGGGGCCCGCGTGCTCATCGGCGGGGACGCACCCACCGGGCAAGGATCCTTCTACTCCCCCACCGTGCTCACCGAGGTCTCGCGCGACGCACGCGTCGTCACCGACGAGACCTTCGGCCCGGTCGCCCCGATCGTGACGTTCGACTCGGACGAGGACGCTCTCAGCCTCGCCAACGGGACCGAGCACGGCCTCGTCGCCTACGCCTACACCCAGGACCTGGGACGTGCGCTCATGCTCTCGGAGGAGATCGAGGCGGGCATGATCGGCATCAACCGCGGCCTCGTCTCCGACGCGAGCGCGCCGTTCGGCGGGCTCAAGCAGTCCGGCCTCGGTCGCGAGGGCGGCGAGGCCGGCCTCGACGAGTATCTCGAGACCGTCTACGTCGCCCTCTGACAGGGCACGCAGGCGGCCGAGGTAGGGTCGGGCGCATGGCACTGTTCACCGAGTCCGCAGACGTCTCCGTCCGTCCGGCAATCCCGGGCGACGACGCCGTGGTCGCCGACGTGCAGGTGTCGGCGTGGCACGCGTCCCACGCCGACCTGCTCGGCGAGGACGTCCTCGCGTCGCTCGACCGCGAGCGGATCCGTCACCAGTGGGAAGCCGCGATCACCGCACCGCCCGGTCCGGGCTACGCCGTCCTCGTCGCGTGCGAGCGTGCCGACGTCGTCGGCTTCGCGGCCGTGGCGCCCGGCGTCCTCGTCGCGCTCGAGGTGGCGCCCGCGGCGCAGCGTTCCGGCCACGGGTCCCGGCTCCTCTCCGCCGCGGTGGACAGGCTGCGGTCCGACGGCGCGCACGAGGTGAGCACCTGGGTGCTCGACGACGACCCGGCACGCGAGCAGTTCCTCGCGGGCGCGGGCCTCGGACCCGACGGGAAGACGCGCACCCTCGCGACCGGGCTCCGAGAAGTCAGGGAGAACCGCTGGTCCGCGACCATCTGAACGCGTGCTCTAGGCCTTCGACGCACCGTGGCGTTGCGCCCGGAACAGCTGAGCAGCCGTCCGCAAGGAGGAACGAGCCCGCTTACGGTCCCGGGCGGCGTCGTACGCGAAGGCGAGGTGGTACCACGCCGACCAGCTCTCGGGGTTCGACTCGACCGTGCTCCGGGCCGCCCCGAACGCCGCGTCGGCTGCCGCACGGTCGATCCGTCCACCGGGCGACCGCGGCAGGTCGTCGAGCGGGAGCGCCCCGCGAGCGGCGAGATCGTCGGCCATCCGCTGCACGGTCATCCCGAGGTGCCACTCGCGAGCGATGAGCCCGACGGCCAGCACAGGGATGACGAGCACGCCCAGGCCGATGCCGATCGCGACGGGCTCGCCCGTCGCCACGAGCGCTGACGCACGCCCCGCGATCTGCCAGATGTAGAGCGCGAGCAGGACGGTCACCGCGACCGCCCCGAGCAGCCCCTTCGTGCTCATCCCCGACCTCATGACAGGTCCAGGACGTTCTCGAGCCCCACCGTGAGGCCGGGGCGACCGACCACCTCGCGGACGGCGAGCAGGACGCCCGGCATGAAGGACACACGATCGAAGGAGTCCTGCCTGATCGAGAGCTGCTCGCCGACGTTCCCGAAGAGGATCTCCTCGTGGGCGACCAGCCCCCGCAGCCGGACAGCGTGGACCCGGACACCGTCGACGTCAGCGCCACGGGCGTCGTGGCCCGTCTCGGTGGCATCGGGGCTCGGAGCGATCCCCGCGTCGGCACGAGCGGCCGCGATGGCCGCCGCAGTGTGGCGAGCTGTCCCGCTCGGGGCGTCGACCTTGTCCGGGTGGTGGAGCTCGATGACCTCGACGGACTCGAAGTAGCGGGCGGCCTTGGCGGCGAAGGTCATCGCGAGGACTGCTGAGAGCCCGAAGTTGGGGGCGATGAGGACCCCGGTCCCGGCGGCAGCGACAGCAGGCTGCGCGAGGTGCTCGCGCACCCTCTGACGGCTCTCGTCGGTCCAACCGGTCGTGCCGACGACCGCGTGGATGCCCGCGTCGAGGAGCGCATGGACGTTCGCCTCCGTGACGCCCGGGACGGTGAAGTCGACGGCGACGTGCGCGCCGGACGCGCTCACCACGGAGAAGTCGTCGCCGGCGTCGTAGCGGGCGACCAGCTCGAGGCCCGGTGCCGCCTCGACCGCCGCGCACACGGTCCGTCCCATGCGCCCGGCAGCGCCGAGCACCGCCACCTTGAGACTGTCCGGGCGAGGGGTCGGGGCTGAAGAGGTCACAGGAGTCGTCACGGGGCGAGCCTAGCGCTCTGAGCGACAGGCGCAGGACGCCGTCGACGCCGCAGGACCCACCGGACGAGGAGCACCGTGAGGACGACGAGGAGGACCGCGGCGAGGACGGGGACGACGAGCGCGAGCAGGACGAGTCCGAGCGATGCGCCGTCCTCGACGGTGCTCGCGACGATCCCACCGGTACCGAGCGTCATGATGTTGATCACCGGCCGCGCTGCCGACTTCACGAGGTGGAGGCACAGCGCGATAGCGACACCGATGAGGACGGGAACCCACCGCTCGACCGCGAGGACGTCCGACGGATCGTCGACCGCGAGCGTCTGCGAGGCGGAACCGGCCCCGAAGACGATGCCCCCGGAGCCGGGCCGCACGACCGTCTGCACGATGTCGTTGACGGAGTCGACGGCGGGAATCTTGTCCGCGATCATCTCGACGACGAGGAGCACGGCGAGACCGCCGAGGAGCCACTCGTTCGTCAGCCACGACCATTGGTCCGGGATGGTGACGATGGACGTGAAGCGTGCGAGCAGCCCCATGACGATGAGCGGGATGTACGCGTTGAGCCCGGCTGCGCCCGCGAGACCGACGCCGGTGGCGAAGCTCAGCACGCGGGATCAGTCCCCGAAGGGCCCGACCCGCACGACGGACCGGGGCCGCGCCGCGAGGTCCTTGGCCAAGGACTGGACGTCCTCGGCGGTCACCGAGCGCACGCGGTCGAGGGACTCCTCGATGCTCAGCAGCTCGCCGTTCACGAGGTCGGCCTTCCCGAGCCGGCTCATCCGCGACCCCGTGTCCTCGAGACCGAGGACGAGCCCGCCGCAGAGCTGACCGACGCTGCGCACGAGCTCGGCGTCGGTGATGCCGGTGTCAGCAAGACGTTCGAGCTCGGTGACGAGCAGAGCGGTCACCTCGTCGATCTTTGCGGGCGCGCAGCCTGCGTAGAGCCCGAACGTTCCTGTGCCGCCGTGCCCGGACGCGAAGGAGTAGGTGGAGTAGGCCAGCCCGCGCTGCTCGCGGATCTCCTGGAAGAGCCGGGAGGACATCCCGCCTCCGAGGACCGCGCTGAGGACGGACAGGACGAAGCGGCGCTCGTCGGTCGCGGACAGTCCCGTCGATCCGATGATGACGTTGGCCTGCTCGACGCTGCGGCGCACGGTCAGCTCGGTGCCGACGGCACCCACACCCTCCACGTCGCTCGTGTCGCGCCGCGCACGGGGCACGGCACCGTGGGCAAGGTCCCAGCCGCCGGTCGTCAGCGCAGCCTCGACCTGCGCGACGAGCGCGTCATGGTCCACGCCGCCGGCCGCCGAGATGACGAGCGTCTCAGGTCGGTAGTGCCACTGGTAGTGCTCCCACACGGCATCCCGCGGCACGGCCCGGATCGCGTCGGGCGTTCCGCCGATCGGGCGCCCGAGGGCGTGCCCTGCGAGGACTGCCGAGGCGAACTCCTCGTGGACGACGTCCGAGGGGTCGTCGTCGTTCATCGCGAGCTCTTCGAGGATCACTCCACGCTCGGTCTCGAGCTCGTCCGCGTCGATGCGCGCGGAGGTCACCATGTCGGTGATGACGTCGACCGCCATGGGCAGGTCGGAGTCGAGGACCCGCGCGTAGTAGCAGGTGTGCTCCTTGCCGGTGGCGGCGTTCGCCTCGCCGCCGACGGCGTCGAACGCCTCGGCGATGTCCATCGCGCTGCGGCGAGCGGTGCCCTTGAAGAGGAGGTGCTCGAGGAAGTGGGTCGAGCCGTGGTGCCCGCTCGTCTCGTCGCGGGACCCGACGCCGACCCACGCTCCGACGGTGGCGGAGCGCAGGCCGGGCATGTGCTCGCTGAGCACACGAACCCCGCCGGGCAGGACGGAGCGACGGATCGTCGCCCCGTCCTGCCCGGCGGTCAGCTCATTCTCCGGCGAGCCGGCGGGAAGGAGCGGAAGGTTCCACGTCACGTCAGGCGTCGACCTGCTCTGCGCCGGCAGCATCGTCCGCTGCCGTCTCGGACTCCTCGATGACTGCGTGCAGCGAGAGCTTCCCGCGGGGGTCGACCTCTCCGATCTCGACCTGGACCTTCTGGCCGATCGAGAGGACGTCCTCGACGTTCTCGACACGCTTTCCGCCGACGAGCTTGCGGATCTGGCTGATGTGCAGCAGCCCGTCCTTGCCCGGGGACAGGGAGACGAACGCGCCGAAGGAGGTCGTCTTGACGACGGTCCCGACGAAACGCTCGCCGATCTCGGGGACGTGCGGGTTGGCGATCGCGTTGATCGCCGCACGGGCGGCCTCGGCCGACGGGCCGTCGACCGCACCGATGTACACGGTGCCGTCGTCCTCGATGGAGATGTCCGCGCCGGTCTCCTCCTGGATCTGGTTGATCATCTTGCCCTTCGGGCCGATGACCTCGCCGATCTTGTCGATGGGGACCTGGACCGCGATGACGCGGGGCGCGTACGGGCTCATCTCGTCCGGTACGTCGATGGCCTCGTCGAGGACGTCGAGGATGGCGAAGCGAGCGTCGCGTGCCTGGGTCAGCGCGGCACCGAGGACCGAGGCGGGGATGCCGTCGAGCTTCGTGTCGAGCTGGATGGCCGTGATGAACTCACGCGTCCCGGCGACCTTGAAGTCCATGTCGCCGAGTGCGTCCTCGGCTCCGAGGATGTCGGTGAGGGCTGCGTAGCGGGCCTCACCGCCGGTGAGGTCGGAGATGAGACCCATCGCGATGCCGGCGACGGGTGCCCGCAGGGGGACGCCGGCGTTGAGCATCGACAGCGTCGAGGCGCAGACGGAGCCCATGGACGTCGAGCCGTTGGACCCGAGCGCCTCGGAGACCTGGCGGATCGCGTACGGGAACTCCTCGCGGCTCGGGAGGACCGGCATGAGCGCGCGCTCGGCGAGCGCTCCGTGACCGATCTCGCGACGCTTGGGGCTGCCCACACGGCCGGTCTCACCGGTCGAGTAGGGCGGGAAGTTGTAGTTGTGCATGTAGCGCTTGCGCGTCTCCGGACCGAGCGAGTCGATCTGCTGCTCCATGCGGAGCATGTTCAGCGTGGTGATGCCCATGATCTGGGTCTCGCCGCGCTCGAAGATCGCGGAGCCGTGCACGCGGGGGACGACCTCGACCTCGGCGGAGAGCGTGCGGATGTCCGCGAGACCGCGGCCGTCCATGCGCACGCCGTCGGTGAGGACGCGCTGCCGGACGAGCTTCTTCGTCACGGCACGGAAGGCTGCGGAGAGCTCCTTCTCGCGGCCTTCGAAGGCGCCTGCGAGCTTCGCGACCGCTGCGTCCTTGATCTCGTCGAGGCGCGACTCGCGCGCCTGCTTGTCGGCGACGGTCAGCGCCGTGGCGAGGTCGGTCGAGACCGCACCCTCGACCGCGGTGAACGCGTCGTCCTGGTAGTCGAGGAAGACCGGGAACTCACGGACGGGCTTCGCGGCCTTCGCGGCGAGCTCGGCCTGCGCCTCGCAGAGCGCCTTGAGGAACGGCTTGGCGGCCTCGAGGCCCTCGGCGACGACCTCTTCGGTCGGGGCTGCGACGCCCTCGTCCTTGATGAGCTTCCACGAGTTGTCCGTGGCCTCGGCCTCGACCATCATGATCGCGACGTCGTCGCCGACCACACGACCGGAGACGACCATGTCGAAGACCGCGCGCTCCTTGTCGGAGTACTTGGGGAACGCGACCCACTGGCCGTCGATGAGCGCGATGCGCACTCCGGCGATGGGGCCGGAGAACGGCAGGCCGGAGAGCTGGGTCGACAGCGACGCGGCGTTGATCGCGAGCGTGTCGTACGCGTCGTCCGGGTGGATGGCGAGGACGGTCACGACGACCTGGACCTCGTTGCGCAGGCCCTTGACGAACGTCGGGCGCAGCGGGCGGTCGATGAGACGGCACGCGAGGATCGCCTCGGTGCTCGGGCGTCCTTCGCGACGGAAGAACGACCCGGGGATGCGACCGGCGGCGTACATCCGCTCCTCGACGTCCACCGTGAGGGGGAAGAAGTCGAACTGGTCCTTGGGGTGCTTGCCGACCGTGGTGGCGGACAGCAGCATCGTGTCGCCGTCCAGGTAGGCGACGGCGGAGCCGGCGGCCTGGCGTGCGAGGCGGCCGGTCTCGAAGCGGACGGTGCGGGTGCCGAAGCGCCCGTTGTCGATGATCGCTTCGCTGAACTCGATCTCGGGACCCTCCATGGGTGCCCTCCATTTCTCGGAGTGGCCCACCCGCTGCGCACCTGGCGGTCTTCGATCGAAACCCACGGAGAGGCGCGCAGGGCGACTGCTGCTCCGGAGGTCACTACCGAGGACCGGACGAGGTGGGTCGGGCTGGACCGGTGTGTGTCGTGGTGCTCTGTGTCGTGCGGTGGATCGTGTCGTGCGGTGGATCTGGGTGGTGCAGCGATACCGAACCAGCCCGGACCCTCGAAGGGTCCGGGCTGGTCAGAAGGGTGTCAGCGGCGGAGGCCGAGACGACCGATCAGGGTGCGGTAGCGGTTGACGTCGACCTTCTGCAGGTAGCCGAGGAGGCGACGGCGCTGGCCGACGAGGAGGAGCAGACCACGACGGCTGTGGTGGTCGTGCTTGTGCTCCTTGAGGTGCTCGGTGAGGTCGAGGATGCGCTGCGTGAGCATCGCGACCTGGACCTCGGGGGAACCGGTGTCGCCCTCGCTGGTGGCGTACTCGGTCATGATGCGCTGCTTGGTGGCAGTGTCGAGGGGCACGGCTCTCCTTGTGTGTCGTTGCGCGGCGCTCCGGGGCAAGTCCACCCGAGCTCTATGTATCCGCGGCCGTTCTGACGGCGTAACGAGTCTAGCAGGGTTCCTCTAGGCAGCGACGTCGCTCAGCTGCCGCCGCCGACGACGGGCTGCGACTGGTCGAGCTCGGGAGCGGGCCTCCCGAGGAGGAAGCCCTGGACGAGCTCGCAGCCGATCTCCCGGAGCATCGCCAGCTGGTCCGGCTCCTCGACGCCCTCGGCGATGACCTCGATGCCCAGCTCGCGCGCGAGCGCGAGCACCCCGCGCACGACCGCGAGCGAGGCTCCGTGCTTCGGGAGCTGCATGATGAAGCTGCGGTCGATCTTGATCTGGTCGACGGGGAGCGCCTGGAGCCACGCGAGCGTGGAGTAGCCGGTGCCGAAGTCGTCGAGAGAGATGCGCACACCGAGCTGTCGCAGCTCGTCCATCCGGTCGATCACCCCGGGCAGATCGATGAGCGACCGGCTCTCGACGAGCTCCAGGTGGAGCTGGCTGGGCTGCAGCCCGTACGTCGTCAGCGCCGTGCGGACGGCCGGCACGAGCCTGGCGTCGACGAGCGACGCGCTCGCGAGGTTGACCGCGACGTGCAGCGGTCCGGCCGATGGTGGCGGCCAGACTGCCAGCTGCTTGCACGCGGCGTCGAGCGCCCAGAGGTCGAGGTCGGTGACCAGGCCGGCCTCCTCGGCCAGCGGCAGGAAGGCCCCGGGCGCGAGCAGGCCGAGCCGCGGGTGGTGCCAGCGCAGCAGCGCCTCGGCGCCGACGACGGTGAGCTCGTCGGTGCCCGACACGTCGACGACGGGCTGGAAGTGCAGGCGGAGCTCGCCTGCTCCTGCGGCCTTGCTCAGCTCGGCCTCGAGCGACGGGACGATGCGACGGGCGAGGGACTCCCCCGCGATGGCGACCTGGTTGCGCCCCGACTGCTTCGCGATGTACATCGCGGAGTCCGAGGCAGCGAGCAGCTTGTCCCCCCGTCCGTTCGTCCCGGTGTGGATGGCGACGCCGACGCTCGCCGTGATCCGGACCTCACGACCCTCGATCCGGAACGGCTCGTCGAGGGCGTCGACGAGCCGCGTGGCGACGGCGAAGGGCTGGCGCTCGTCGTCGATCTCCGCGAGCAGGACGGCGAACTCGTCACCGCCGAGACGACCGACGGCGTCGCCGGGTCGGACCTCGCCGCGCAACCGTGCACTGACCTGCCGGAGCAGCTCGTCCCCCGCAGCGTGCCCGAGACCGTCGTTGATGTGCTTGAACCGGTCCAGGTCGCAGAAGAGGACAGCCGTCCCGCTGCCCGTGCCCGCCGCCCGCAGCGCCTCGTCCAGGAGACGGACGAAGAGCAGCCTGTTGGGCAGCCCGGTGAGGGCGTCGTGCTGGGACTGGTGCCGCACGGTGGCGAGGAGACGCGCGTTCTGGAGCGCGGTCGCCCCCTGGTCGCTCATGCCGGCGATGCGCGCGAGCGCCTCACGGTGCTCGACAGTGCCGTCGATGAGGCCCGAGAACCCTGCGGTGGCCACCCCCATGAGCTCGTCGCCGGCGAGGAGCGGGACCACGACGACGCTCTGGGACCCTGTCGTGCGCAGCACCTGCTGCAGGACCGGGCTCGCCGTCCGGACGTCGACGAGCATCGGTCCGTGGTGGGTGAGCATGCCGACGATCTCGGGGATCTGGTCGGCCCGGAAGACCGTCGAGAGCACCAGGTCGCTCTCGACCGGTCCCAGTCCCGCGGCCGCGATCACGCGGAAGGAGCCGAGGGCGGCGTCCCACTGCATGACGGTCGACGCCCTACAGCCGACGATCTGTGGGAGTGCGTCGGCCAGGACCTGCGCGACAGCGACGTCGTCCCGCGCGGTCGCGAGGTCATGAGCCAGTGTGAGGAGGTCCGCAGCCCGGCGCTCCTCACGACGGCTGTCCTCGAGCGCGGTGAGGAGGTCGAGCGCGGCCGCCGCGTGGTGCGCGTAGGCCTCGAGCAGCTCTCGCGACTGGCTGTTCTCACCCGCGCCAGGGGCATAGAGCGCGACGAGCCTGCCGTGGACCCGTCGGGAGGAGGCCACGTCCACGATGAGGGCGTCCGCACCGAGCGACTCGTCGACTGCGAGACGGCGGGCGAGCAGCGCCTCGCGCTCGGAGGTGAGCCCGCTGCTGCGGACCAGCGGTCCGATGCCCGCCGCGTCGTCGACGACGAGCAGGTACGCCGGGGCGTCTGTGACCGTCGCTGCGTGGTCCACGATCCGGTCGAGCACGGTCCGCACGTCCTGGCTCGCGACCAGGTCGGAGGCCGCGACCTGGAGCTCGTGCATCTGGACGCGCAGTGCGGCGAGGTCCGCCTCGAGCTCTCGCCGGCGGCGGCGCACCCCGGACGGGCGGGCCGGGCTGCCCCACCTCACGTCGAAGCGGCACTCCTCGGGGTCCTCCACCGACGACGGGCTGTGCGTGACGACGGCCGGGGGCAGTCCCCACAGCGCCGGAACGGCTGACAGGAGTCCTTGCGCGTACTCGCAGTCGTGCCGTGAGTGCTCGAACCCCTCAGCACGCAGCACCGCGATCGACGCGTCGTTGTCGGAGCTCACGAGGACGCGGAGCGTCGACGTGGTGGTCAGGTGCTGCATGGTCGTGGGCAGGCGACGGTACGCCTCGCGCGGGGAACCGGCTGCGCGGAGCATCGGCACGACGACCGACCGCAGGCCGTTGCGCAGCGCCGCCGCGCCGACCTCGACCATGACGCGGTCATGACCCACGACCGCTGTCGCAGCCTCGAAGAGCCGGAGACGCGAGGCGTGACTGACCCAGCGGGAGGTGTCCTCGAGCTCGGCAACCGTGTGCTCGACGCCGGACCGCTCGATCACGTCGGCCACCGCGGCGTCGCCGCCCCGGGCGCGCACGTACGTCAGCAGGAGCTTGGTCGTGGCGCAGGAGGTCTCGCGCGGTTCGTTGGTCACCATCTCACGACGCCTATCGGCGTCTGGGTGCAGTTCCTGAGTTCCGAGCGACGATTCTCACCCGGCGGCGTCTCACCCGCTCAGCGGTCCAGGATCGCCCGTGCCTGGACGACGTCCTCGTGCATCTGAGCGACGAGCGGGTCCATGCCGTCGAACCGCAGCGTCGGGCGGAGCCGCTCCACGAGCTCGACGACGACCTCCTCGCCGTACAGCTCGAGGTCCGTCCGGTCGAGCACGTAGGACTCGACCCGGCGCTGGACGCCGTCGAAGGTGGGGTTCGTCCCGATCGACACGGCCGCCGGGAGCACCGCGTCCGGTGTGTCCGGTCCGAGAGCGAGCAGGCGTGGTCGCTTCAGCCATCCGGCGTACACGCCGTCCGCCGGGACGATCCCGCTCGTGTCCTGGCTGAGGTTGGCGGTCGGGAAGCCGAGGTCCCTGCCGCGTGCGTCGCCGTGCACGACGACCCCGCGCAGGCTGTGGTGCCGACCCAGCAGCGTGCTCGCGGCCGCGACGTCACCGTCGAGGAGGAGCTGCCGCACGACGGTCGAGGACCACCTGGACCCTTCGTCGTGACGTCCGACGTCGTCGATCACGGTCACCTCGAAGCCGTGCTTCGCGCCGAGGGCGACCATCGTCTCGAGGGTTCCCGTGTTGTCGAGGCCGAACCGCACGTCATGACCGACGACCACCGTGCTGGCTCCGAGCCCGTCGACGAGGTACCGCTGGACGAACTCCTCGGGCGTGTTGCGCGCGAAGTCGAGCGTGTACTCGAGCAGGAGCACGGCGTCGAGGCCCGTGTCCGCCATGAGCTCGAGACGGTCCTCGACGCTGCAGATGAGAGGCGGTGCCTGCTCGGGGCGGTGGACCATCGCGGGGTGGGGATCGAAGGTGACGGCGACGGAACGGGCCCCGGTCGCTCGCGCACGGTCGACGATCGCGCCGAGCACGACCGCGTGACCGCGGTGCACACCGTCGAAGTTGCCGATCGTCACGACCGACGGGCCGAAGTCCTCCGGGACCTGCTCGAGGCCAGTCCAGCGCTCCACACCTGCTCCTGACCATGATCGAGGCGGTTGCTCACCGCAGGGACTAGGGTGCCACGCGCCGGCACCACCGGGAGAATCCACCCGCGCTCCGCTAGGTCGCAGGTGCGAAGACGAGCACAGGGCGAGCGCGCTCGCCGTCGTCCTCGAGGAGCGCGACGAGGGTGCCGTCGGGCCCGATCGCGGCGGTCGTCTGGACCTCGTCCGGAGACGACGTCGTCAGACGCCTTCCGTAGCCGAGCTCGCGGACCTCGTCCGGTGTGAGGTCCCGCACGGGGAAGAGCGCTCGAGCGGCATCAGCGAGCGGCATGACGTGCACCGTCCCGCCCTGCTCCACCTCGTCGGCGAGCTCGTCGAGCGTGCGGGCACCTGCCAGCCCGTAGCCTCCCACCCGCGTCCTGCGGAGCATCGTGAGGTGGCCTCCGCAGCCGAGCGCGTCTCCCATGTCGCGTGCGAGAGCGCGCACATACGTCCCGGACGAGCACACGACGGTGACGTCGACGTCCACGAGGCCTGACCCGTCCACGGTCTCGCGTCGGATCGCGTCGATGTCGAAACGTGAGATCGTCACGGGTCGAGGAGCGAGCTCGACCGTCTCCCCCGCTCGCACCCGCGCGTAGGCCCTCTTGCCGTCGACCTTGATCGCGCTGACGGCGCTCGGGACCTGGAGGATCGGACCGGTCAGGCTCGCGACCGCACCGCTGATCGCCTCGTCCGTCACCTCCGACGCGTCGACCCGCTCGAGCAGGTCGCCCTCGGCGTCGTCCGTCGTGGTGCTCGCACCGAGCCGGACGGTCGCCCGGTACTCCTTGTCCTCGCCGACGACGTAGGTGAGGAGCTTCGTCGCGCGGCCGACGCCCACGACGAGGACACCCGTCGCCATCGGGTCCAGCGTCCCGGCATGACCGACCTTGCGGGTCGACGCGAGCCGGCGCATCCGGCCGACGACGTCGTGGCTCGTCCACCCCTGCGGCTTGTCGACGACGACGACGCCGTCAGCAGCCGGGGGTCTCCTCGCAGGCCGTGCGTTCCCACCGTCTGGGAGCGAGCCGCTCATGCGTCGTCGTCAGCCGCCGCCTGCTCGGGCGCGACGGGCTTCTTGTACGGGTCCTCGTCGCCTGCGTAGGTCGCCGTCTTGCGGAGCGCGTCGAGCTCCAGGTCGCGCCGGTGCGCCTCGTGGAGTGCTGCGTCGAAGGTCGCGGCGTTCTCGGGGATCGAGTCGAGGAAGAACTCGAGCGTCGGGGTGAGACGGATCCCCGTCTGCTTGCCCACCTCGGACCGGATGAGTCCCTTGGCGCTCTCGAGCGCGGCCGCTGAGCCGGTCCGCGCCTCCTCGTCGCCGAGGACGGTGTAGAAGACCGAGGCGTTCTGGAGATCACCGGTCACGCGAACGTCGGTGATCGTCACGAAGCCGAGGCGGGGGTCTTTGATCCGGGTGTCGATCATCTGAGCGACGATGACCTGGATACGCTCGGCGACCTTGCGGGCGCGGGGGTGGTCAACCATGGCTTTCCTTCCTACAGCACGGTGTGGGGTGCGGGCGCGAGATCGCCCAACGGCCAGAGGGCCCCCGGGGCGACGCGGTCCGGTGGTGCCGGGCGTCGCCCCGAGGGGCCCTCTGGATCATGCTAGGAGCGAGGCTTCTCGCGCATCTCGAACGTCTCGATGACGTCGTCGACCTGGAGGTTGTTGAAGGAGCCGAGTCCGATACCGCACTCGTAGCCCTCGCGAACCTCGGTCGCGTCGTCCTTGAACCGCTTGAGCGACTCGACCGAGAGGTTGTCCTCGATGACCGTGCCGTTGCGCAGCACGCGAGCCTTCGTGTTTCTCCGGATGGTGCCGGAGCGCACGAGGCAACCCGCGATGTTCCCGAACTTCGAGGAACGGAAGATCTCGCGGACCTCGGCGGTGCCGAGCTGCGCTTCCTCGTACTCGGGCTTGAGCATGCCCTTGAGGGCAGCCTCGACATCGTCGATCGCCTGGTAGATGACCGAGTAGAACTTGATGTCGACGCCCTCGCGGTCAGCGAGCTCGGCGACACGCTCGCCGGTCTTGACGTTGAAGCCGATGATGACGGCGTTGTCGACCGTCGCGAGGTTGACGTCGTTCTGCGTGATGGCACCCACCCCACGGTGGATCACCCGCAGCTCGACCTCGTCGCCCACGTCGATCTTGAGGAGCGCGTCCTCGAGCGCCTCGACGGCACCCGACACGTCGCCCTTGAGGACGAGGTTGAGGGTCTCGACCTTGCCCTGCTGGAGCGCCTGCGTGAAGTCCTCGAGGCTGATGCGCTTGCGACGCTTCGCCAGGAGGGCGGCACGCTCGGCCGCCTCGCGCTTCTCGGCGATCTGGCGGGCCGTGCGGTCGTCCGGCGCCACGAGGAACGTGTCACCGGCGCGCGGCACCGACGTGAGACCGAGAACCATGACCGGACGGGCAGGCGTGGCGGCGTCGACCGTCTCGCCGTGCTCGTCGAACATGGCGCGGACGCGGCCGTAGGCGGTACCAGCGACGATCGAGTCCCCGACGTGCAGGGTTCCCGACTGGACGAGCACGGTCGCGACCGCACCGCGCCCCTTGTCGAGGTTCGCCTCGATGGCCACACCACGTGCGTCCTTGTCGGGGTTGGCACGCAGGTCGAGCGATGCGTCCGCTGTGAGGAGCACCGCCTCGATGAGGTCGTCGATACCCATCCGCCGGAGCGCGGAGATGTTGACGAACATCGTGTCGCCGCCGTACTCCTCCGCCACGAGGTTGTACTCGGTGAGCTGCTGCCGGATCTTGTCCGGGTTCGCGCCCTCCTTGTCGGTCTTGTTCACCGCGACGACGATCGGCACACCAGCGGCCTGGGCGTGGTTGAGCGCCTCGATCGTCTGGGGCATGACGCCGTCGTCCGCAGCGACCACGAGGATCGCGATGTCGGTGACCTGCGCACCACGAGCACGCATGGCGGTGAACGCCTCGTGACCCGGGGTGTCGATGAAGGTCAGTGCGCGGTCGACGCCTTCGTGCATGTGGTGCACCTGGTACGCACCGATGTGCTGCGTGATCCCACCGGCCTCGCCGGCGACGACGTCCGCAGAGCGGATAGCGTCGAGCAGCTTCGTCTTTCCGTGGTCGACGTGTCCCATGACCGTGACGACGGGCGGGCGAGCCTCGAGCTCTTCGTCGCCCTCGTCCGCAAGCTCTGCGTCGAGGTCGATGTCGAAGCCGCCGAGCAGCTCGCGGTCCTCTTCCTCCGCCGAGACCATCTCGATGACGTAGCCGAGCTCGGTCGCGAGCGTGCCGAACGTGTCCTCGTCGAGGGACTGCGTCGCGGTCGCCATCTCACCGAGGTGGAAGAGGACCGTGACGAGGCTCGCGGGGTTGGCGTCGATCTTGTCAGCGAGGTCGTTGAGCGAAGAGCCGTGACGCAGGCGGACGACGGTCTTGCCGTTCCCACGGGGAACCTGCACACCACCGAGCGACGGTGCCTGCATCTGCTCGAACTCTTGACGCTTCGCGCGCTTCGACTTCCGTCCACGGACGGGACGACCACCGGCGCGACCGAACGCCCCCTGGGTGCTGCCGCGGCCTGCTCCACCGCGTCCACCACCACCACCGGGACGACCGGCGAAACCGCCGCCACCACCCGGTGCTCCGCCGCCACCGGGTCCACCGGGGCCGCCGCCAGGACGGCCACGGCCACCAGCACCGCCACCTGCGGCGCCCGGGCGACCGGGGCCACCAGGAGCGCGCTCACCCGGTCGGGGGACAGCGGTCCGCCCGGGCATCATGCCCGGGTTCGGACGAGCGCCACCAGGGCGAGGAGCAGCGGGGCGAGGACCGCCCGGACGCTCCGTCGTGTTGGAGGCAGGTGCGGCCGGGTTGACGTTGTCCGTGCGCTCGGCGCGCTCCGGGCGCTGGCCGGGACGAGGCATGCCCTGGCTCGTCGCGAACGGGTTGTTCCCCGGGCGCGGGGCGCCGGAGCGCGGCATGCCCTGGCTCGGGGCGAACGGGTTGTTCCCGGGGCGCGGGCTGCCGGGACGCGGAGCGCCTCCGGCTGCCTGGCCCTGCGGACGCGGGGTCCGCGGAGTCTCGGTGGGTGCCTCGGCAGCAGGCTCCTGGGCGGCCGGCTTCGGGGCCGGTGCCGCAGGACGTGGTGCTGGAGCGGCGGCGACAGGCGTCGCCGCAGGTGCTTCGGCAGCCGGAGCCGGCGCGGGTGCGACGGCAGGCGCGGCGGGAGCCGGAGCGGGCTCGGACGCCACCGCGGGGGCGGGCGTCGGAGCGGGTGCCTTCTCGGCAGGCCGCGGGGCGGCCGGCTTCTGGGCTGCCGGCTTGGCAGCCGGGGTAGCGCTCTGCTGCGCCGGGAACGCGTCCCGGAGCTTGCGGACGACCGGGGGTTCGATCGTCGATGATGCTGACCTGACGAACTCACCGAGCTCGGTGAGCTTGGTCATGATTGTCTTGCTTTCCACCCCGAGCTCTTTTGCGAGCTCGTAGACGCGGACCTTAGCCACAACTCTCCTGTCTTGGTCCACCCAAGGCAGGAGGACCGTCGTTAGTGCTGGGAACTCATCGCTGAGTACTCATCGGGTGCCCATCGGCTTCTGACCCGCTTCCTTGTCGACGTGTCGTGCTCGCGCGGGGCACGGACCCCAACGCTTCGGTCAAGCTCTGCAGATCGATGTTCGCCGCCGCGCGAAGTGCACGCGGGAACGCCTTGCGCTTCAGTGCGAGCTCTCCGCATCGTGCGGAGGGGTGCAGCCAGGCGCCGCGTCCCGGTGACGTGCGCCCTGGATCGGCCACGACGACAGCGTGGCTGTCGCGTTCGGCGTCTCCTGGGCGGATCACGAACCGGATCATCTGCGTCTGTTCGTCACGCTCCCTGCAGCCTACGCACGTCCTCACCGGCCCACCGCTCGCCAGAGATGCTGCTGACGCGCTGGAGGACGTGGAGGACACGCCTGAAGAGTACGGGGTACGTGACCCAGACTCTGTCAGTCTAGCGCGCCTCGTCACGTCTCGTGACCTATCGGTCCGTGCCGGCGCCGGTCTCGTCGTCCTCCGGCACACCACCGTCGGACCGGATGTCGATGCGCCAGCCGGTCAGCTTGGCCGCGAGCCGCGCATTCTGGCCCTCCTTGCCGATCGCCAACGAGAGCTGGAAGTCGGGCACGACGACCCGGGCCGCACGTGCGTCCGCGTCCACGACCGTGACCGAGCTGACGTTCGCCGGCGAGAGCGCGTTCCCGACGAACCGCGCGGGGTCGTCGCTGTAGTCGACGATGTCGATCTTCTCCCCGTGCAGCTCTGCCATCACCGCGCGGACACGCTGGCCCATCGGGCCGATGCAGGCGCCCTTGGCGTTGAGGCCGGCAACCCGGGTGCGGACCGCCATCTTGCTGCGGTGACCCGCCTCCCGCGCGATCGCGACGATCTCGACAGAACCGTCCGCCACCTCGGGGACCTCGAGCTCGAAGAGCTTCCGGACGAGGTTGGGGTGCGTTCGGCTGAGCTGGATCGACGGCCCCTTCATCCCGCGCGAGACGTCGAGGACGTAGGCGCGCAGGCGCTCACCGTGGACGTAGCGCTCGGTCGGGACCTGCTCGTGGGCGCCGAGCATCGCCTCTGTGCCACCCACGTCGACGAGCACGGTCCGCGGGTCACGACCCTGCTGGATGACACCCGCGATGACCTCGCCCTCCTTGCCCCGGAACTGGCCGAGAACCTGATCGTCCTCTGCGTCACGGAGGCGCTGCATGATCACCTGGCGTGCGGTCGCGGTCGCGATGCGACCGAAGTCGCGCGGGGTGTCGTCGAACTCCGGGCCGAGCGTCGTCGGCCGCGCGACGAACGCGCCAGGCTCGCCTCTCTCGCTCTCCTCGTCGGCAGGAGACTCCGCCTCGATGTCCTCCCGAGCCCATACCGTCACGTGACCGGTCCGGCGGTCGACCTCGACGCGTGCCGTGCGGCACGGGTCCGGCGTGCGCTGGTATGCCAGCGCGAGAGCCTGCTCGATCGCGGAGATGAGGACGTCGATGCTGATGTCCCTCTCACGCTCCAGCAGACGCAGTGCACTCATGTCGATATCCATCTCAGACCTCACCATCCGTCCGGCCGGACGCGTCCGACTCCTCGAAGTCGACGAACGCGCTCTCGTCCACCGTGTCCGCGCGTCGCATCTCGACCTCGACGCGGCCGGAGCGCACGTCCGAGAGCGGCACACGCTGACCGTCCTCGAACACGAGGTCGGTCCCGTCGACGTCCGTCAGTCGCGCCGTGAACGGCGCTCCCTCGTGCTTGTGCACCTCGACGAGGCGCGTGCGTGCGCGCTTGAAGTGCCTAGGCTCGGTGAGGGGGCGCGACGTGCCGGGCGAGGTCACCTCGAGGGTGTACGCACCACGCATCGTCTGCTGCTCGTCGAGCACGTCCGAGATCACGCGTGCCACGTCGGCGATCTGGTCGAGGCCCACCGATCCGGTCTCGTCCTCCGCCAGGTCGATCACGATCCGGACGACCGTCTTCGACCCCGCAGGGGCGACCTTGACGTCCTCGAGGAACAGACCGGTGCTCTCGACGCCCGGTCGCACCGCATCTGCGACCTGCTGTGCGGTAGTTGCTGCCGCCATCACTTCACTCCCGTTCAGCTCCACAGCCCACCGGGCATGGATCAGACCGGTGTGTTGTTGTACTGCACCAGCCTACCGAGTCCCCCGGGGCACGCAGCACGTCGACACAGGTCGACCGCACCGCGTACCCTGCCGTCGACCGTCCTGCCGACATGACATCATCATGATCGATGAACACCATGCGGCCGGTTCTCGGCCATTCCACCGTACAGAGCGCCCCGCGCGCCAGCCTCCGGGTCCGGCACGGGCGGACGCCCTCCGAACGGCTGCGGGTGATGATCGGCACACTTCTCGCGGTCGCGGTGCTCAGCGGGTGCGGGATACGCCTCGAGAGCCCGGCCATCCCCGAGCTGGCACCCGACGCGGACGAGATCTCCCGCCAGGCCATGGTCGCGGACTCGATCGCGATCCGCGACGAAGCCACCGAGGCGCTCCTGAGCGTCCCTGCCGAGAGCCCTGCCGCCGCATCGCTCCAGCAGGTCGCCGACTTCGCGGTCCTGCACGTCGATGCGCTGGGCGGCGAGTACGTCTCGGGTCTCAGTCACACGAGCGGGTCGGGCGAGAGCGAGGCCGACGCGTCGACGCAGACGTCCCTGGATCCCGAGACTCTCACCGACGAACCGCTCGACGGCGCCGTCCCGCCCGAGGAGTCGACTCCTGTCGTGCCGGCGACATCGTCGTCCGTCGTCTCGCTCCTGGCGCAGTCGTCAGCACGCGCCCGCGGGTCGCTGGCCACCCCTGTGGACGGTCCGCTCGCCCGGCTCTACGTCTCGATCGCTGCCTCTCAGATCGAGTCGGCCCGTGCCCTGGCTGCCGCGGCCGGGATCGAGCTCGTGCTGCCGGAGGCTTTCGGGACCGCGCTCCCGACGTCGCTCCCCGCGAACCTCTCGACCGCCGACCTGACGACGCTGGTCCGCAGCGAGGACTCGGCGGGGTACGCGTACGAGGTGGCCGCAGCACGCCTCCCGGCGGAGTCGCGGACGCTGTCGTTGGCTCGCGCGGCCGCGCACCGCGAGCGGGGACAGGAATGGGCGGAGCTGGCGTCCGTCGCCGAGACGAGCACCGACCCGCGCCAGGTCGCGTACGACCTTCCCGACGGGACCGACGGCGGAGCCCCGCTCTCCGGCGTGGAGGTCATCGTGCCGTTCGCCGCCGGGCTCGAGTCGACGTTGACCACCACCTACACGACGCTCGCCGGACAGGTCGCTCCTGAGGAGCGGGCGGTGTTCCTCGACCTCGTCGTCGACACCTACGCGACGGCCCGCGTCTTCAGCGCCCCCCTGCTGGCCTTCCCGGGCATGCCGGAAAGGCTCTGACGAGCACGGGAGGAGGCGCCGAACGCCGCACCTCCCCCGGCCTCGTTCAGAGCGACTCGACGAGCTCGGCGATCCGGTCGACGGCCTGATCCACCGGCACCTGCTCAGCCGTCCCGCCCACCCGTGGGCGCACCTCGACGACGCCGTCCGCGAGACCGCGGCCCACGACGACGACGAGCGGCACGCCGAGCAGCTCTGCGTCGGCGAACTTCACGCCGGGCGAGACCTTCGGGCGGTCGTCGAAGAGCACCTCGACGCCGCGTGTCGAGAGCGTCTGGGCGATCGACTCGGCGGCCTCGAACACCGCAGCGTCCTTTCCGGTCGCGACGACGTGGACGTGCGCGGGCGCGACGTGGGCGGGCCACGCGAGGCCCTTGTCGTCATGGTTCGCCTCGGCGAGGGCGGCGAGCGCTCGCGTCACCCCGATGCCGTAGGACCCCATCGTCACCGTGACCTGCTTGCCGTTGACGTCGAGAACCTTGAGACCGAGCGCTTCGGCGTACTTGCGACCGAGCTGGAAGATGTGACCGATCTCGATGCCGCGCGCGAGCTCCAGCGGGCCAGACCCGTCCGGGGCGGGGTCGCCCGCGCGCACCTCGGCGGCCTCGATGGTCCCGTCACCGACGAAGTCACGGCCGGCGACGAGGTCGAAGACGTGCTTCCCGGCCTCGTTCGCACCGGTGATCCAGCGCGTGCCGTGCACCACTCGGGGGTCGAGCAGGTAGCGGACGGCGGTGTCGACACCGGTGTTCGCCCGGCCGATCACTCCCGGGCCGATGTATCCCTTGACGAGCTGGGGGGCCTTGGCGAAGTCCGCATCGTTCGCGGGCTCGGCCTCGGCGGGCGCGACGGCGGCCTCGAGACGCTTGAGGTCGACCTCGCGGTCCCCGGGGAGCCCGACGACGACGAGCTCGCGCGTCCCGTCGGGGTGCACGAGCGCGAGGACGACGTTCTTCAGCGTGTCGGCGGCCGTCCAGACGCCACCGTCGGCACGCGGGTGCTCGGCGTTGGCGAGAGCGACGAGAGACTCGATCGTTGGGGTGGAGGGCGTGTCCTCGACGTGCGCCCCGGGCGCACCGGACCAGTCGAGTGCTGGCGGCGCCAGCGTCACGACGGCCTCGACGTTCGCCGAGTAGCCGCCGGGCGAGCGGACGAACGTGTCCTCACCGATCGCGGTGGGCGTGAGGAACTCCTCGCTGCGGGAGCCGCCCATCGCGCCGGAGGTGGCCGCGACGATGACGTAGTCGAGGCCGAGCCGCGTGAAGATGCGCTCGTAGGCGTCGCGCTGCGCCTGGTATGCGAGGTCGAGACCTGCGTCGTCGATGTCGAAGGAGTAGGCGTCCTTCATGATGAACTCGCGGCCGCGGATGAGGCCTGCGCGCGGGCGAGCCTCGTCGCGATACTTGGTCTGGATCTGGAAGAGCGTGACCGGCAGGTCCTTGTACGAGGAGTACAGGTCCTTGACGAGGAGCGTGAACATCTCCTCGTGGGTCGGCGCGAGGAGATACTCGGCGTCCCGTCGGTCCTTGAGCCGGAAGAGGTTGGGCCCGTACTCGGTCCACCGGTTCGTCGCCTCGTAGGGCTCGCGGGGCAGGAGCGCCGGGAAGTGCACCTCCTGGGCGCCGGTGCGCTCCATCTCCTCGCGGACGACGGCCTCGACCTTCGCGAGGACGCGCAGCCCGAGCGGGAGCCAGGAGTAGATCCCGGGCGCGGCGCGGCGGATGTACCCGGCGCGCAGGAGGAGCCGGTGGCTGGCGACCTCGGCGTCAGCCGGGTCCTCCCGCAGGGTCCGGACGAACAGCGTGGAGAGACGAAGAAGCATGTGCTGAGCCTAGTGGTTCACGAGCGACCGGCCGGACCGCCGCTAGAACAGCACCGTCGCGAACGTGCCGACCTGCTCGAACCCGACCCGACGGTATGTCGCGAGGGCCCGGGTGTTGTAGCTGTTGACGTAGAGGGAGACGACGGGGGCGACGTCCTTCCGGGTCGCCCGCACCACGGCGGCCATCCCCGAGGCGGCCAGCCCTCGGCCACGGTACGCCGGCGCCACCCACACGCCCTGCACCTGCGCGACCCTCCGGGTCACGGCGCCCAGCTCCGCCTTGAAGACGACGTCTCTCGCCCGGCCGTGCAGTGCGTCCGTCGTGCGTATCAGCGAGTGACGGTCGATGACGAGCGAGCGGACCCGGTCCTCGTAGGCGCTGCCCGCGAACGCGAGCGGCGAGTAGCCGACCTCTTCGATGAACATCTCGACGCACGCCGGGAGCAGCGCCGGGTAGTCGTCGAGCGTCGAGTAGCGCACCGCGTCGTCCGGCTCGACGAGAGGGTCGCTGTCGAGCACCATCGACGGCTGCTCGGTCCGCACGTCGCGCGGACGGGACCACCCGTCCTGGAGCCGGTCCCACAGGGCGAGCACGTGCCCGGCCTGTCCGACGATCGACGAGCACCTCCGTCCGCGGCTGCGTGCGAGGTTGGCGAACGCGTCGATCGCGTCGGGGACGTCGTCGGGGACGACCGGGACGAGGTTCGCACCCGACCAGCACACGGCCTCGAGCGGACCCTCGGCGGGGTAACCCCACACCTGGCCGGTCGTGCGCGCGAGCCCGAGGAGGATCGCGGTCTCGATCCGCGTGGCTGCCAGGACCGAGGCGACCGGGTCGAGCGCGCAGAGTGCCAGCGCCTGCACGAGGTCTGCGTCGGTGAGGACGCGGGCCTGCGGTGGGCGTCGCGGGAGCAGCCGCTCGGTCATCAGTGCCATGACGACATCGTGCCTCAGGCGCGCTCGCCCGGCGCCTCCACGGGCAGCGTCAGCTCACCGTGACGACTGCCGCGCCGCCCTCGCCCGGTGCGCGCTCCATGGTCTCGGCGATCCGCATCGCCTCTTCGATGAGCGTCTCGACGATGAGCGCCTCGGGGACGGTCTTGACAACCTCTCCGCGGACGAAGATCTGTCCCTTGCCGTTGCCGGACGCGACACCGAGATCGGCCTCGCGCGCCTCTCCCGGGCCGTTGACGACGCATCCCATGACGGCGACGCGCAGGGGCACGTCGAGGCCCTCCAGACCCGCGGTGACCTTCTCGGCCAGCGTGTAGACGTCAACTTGAGCACGACCGCACGACGGGCAGGACACGATCTCGAGCTTGCGCGGGCGCAGGTTGAGCGACTGGAGGATCTGGATGCCGACCTTGACCTCTTCGACGGGCGGCGCGGAGAGCGACACCCGGATCGTGTCGCCGATCCCCTTCGACAGGAGCGCACCGAACGCTGTCGCCGACTTGATCGTCCCCTGGAAGGCCGGCCCCGCCTCGGTCACGCCGAGGTGCAGGGGCCAGTCGCCGCGCTCGGAGAGCAGCTCGTAGGCGCGGACCATGATGACGGGGTCGTTGTGCTTCACGGAGATCTTGAAGTCGTGGAAACCGTGCTCCTCGAAGAGCGACGCCTCCCACACGGCCGACTCGACGAGTGCCTCGGGCGTCGCCTTGCCGTACTTCGCGAGCAGGCGGGGGTCGAGCGAGCCTGCGTTGACGCCGATGCGGATGGACACGCCTGCGTCGCTCGCAGCCCGCGCGATCTCCTTGATCTGGTCGTCGAACTTGCGGATGTTCCCCGGGTTGACACGCACTGCGGCGCAACCGGCATCGATCGCGGCGAAGACGTACTTCGGCTGGAAGTGGATGTCGGCGATGACCGGGATCTGCGACTTCTTCGCGATGGCAGGCAGCGCGAGCGCGTCGTCCGAGCTGGGGACGGCGACACGCACGATGTCGCAGCCTGCCGCGGTCAGCGCCGCGATCTGTTGGAGGGTCCCGTTGATGTCGGTCGTCGGCGTGGTCGTCATCGACTGGACGCTCACCGGAGCGTCACCACCGACCTCGACCTTCCCGACCTTGATCTTCCGCGTCCGACGACGGGGCGCCAGCACGGGCGCAGGGGCTTCTGGCATACCAAGACTGATAGGAACGCTCACCGGACCAGTATCCCCTGCGACGGAGGGCCGACGCGACGTGGGCGGGATCCGGCGCGACAACGCCGCACAGTCTTCACATCAACCTGATGGGCTTGACGATGTCGGCGTACACGAGCAGGAGCCCCATCGCGGCAAGGACGACGAAGACGCCGTAGGCGAGCGGCATCATCCGCGCGGTGTCCGCAGGCAGCGGCCGGTCACGACCCCGCACGCGCGCCACCTGGCGTCGCGCGCCCTCGTAGAGCGCCCCGACGACGTGCCCGCCGTCGAGCGGCAGGAGCGGGATGAGGTTGAACGCGAACAGGGCGATGTTCAGACCGGCGACCATCATGACGAGGTCGGCGGTCATGAGGTCGGCCCCGTACCCGTCGATCTCCGACGAGGTGATCTCCCCGGCGAAACGGCCGATGCCGACGACTCCGATCACGGAGTTCACGTCGCGCTCCTCGTCGCCGAAAGCGGCCTGTGCGACATCGACGAGCCGCTGTGGAAGCGTCGCGATGACGCTCGCAGTCTGCGAGAGCCTCTCCCCGATCATCTCGGGCACGAGCGTGATCGACTGCCCCTCGAGCTCCTCCGTGGGGCCGATGCCGAGGAACCCCGCAGGCTCCGTGATCGGCTCGCCCGACGCGTCGAGCCGCAGCGAACCGTCCTCCTCGTAGGTGGGACGGTCGGTGACGACCGGGGTGATCTCGCTCTCGACGCGCTCCCCGTCGCGCTCGACCACGATGCTCGTCGCCTCGCCACCGGTCTGCGCGATGAGCCCGGCGAGCTGGTCCCAGCCCGTGATGTCGTCGCCGCCGAACTCGACGATCGTGTCGCCGGGAAGCAGACCTGCCGCTGCTGCGGGCGCCTCGACGTCGGACTCCGAGCAGGTGGCGTCAGCGGGCGCGTCGAGGGGCAAGACACACTGGGAGACCCGCTCGAGAGTGGTCGTGGGCTGAAGCTGACCGAAGCCGACCACCACGACAGTCATGAGGACGACCGCGATGACGAGGTTCATCACCGGTCCCCCGAGCATCACGACGAGCTTCTTCGGGGCGGAGAGGTTGTAGAACGCCCGGTGCTCCTCCCCCGGGTGGATCTCCTCGGCGCTCGCGTCGCGGGCAGACTGGATGAGCTCGGCGATCCTGCCCTTCTTCGTGGCACGGCGCGGGTCGCCCGGAGGGTACATACCCACGAGGCGCACGTAGCCGCCGAGGGGGATCGCCTTGAGGCCGTACTCGGTCTCGCCCCGCGTCGTCGACCAGAGGGTCGGCCCGAAGCCCACCATGTACTGGCTGACGCGCACACCGAACCGCTTCGCGGGGACCATGTGCCCGATCTCGTGGAGACCGATCGACACGAGGACCCCGACGAGGATCACCAGCACACCGACGAGGTAAGCCATCACATCTCCTTGCACACGGCACCGCGGACGCGGTCACCGGTCGTCCCTCCGGAACCGTGACGCACGGGACCGGTCATCGTTGATCATGCCGCGCGACCCTGGGTGTTGGCAGGGAATGCGGGCGAGGAGCGAGCCTACCGCCGTGCGAGGATCTCCCGTGCTCGGGCGCGGGCCCAGCTCTCGGCCTCGAGAACGGCGTCGAGAGTGAGCTCTCCGTCGTGACGCACGTGCTCGTCGAGAACCTTCTCCACCGTGTCGACGATGTCGAGGAAACCGATCCGTCCCTCGAGGAACGCTGCCACGCACTCCTCGTTCGCGGCGTTGTAGACGGCCGGGTGCGTACCGGAGAGTCCCGCGACGTACCGGGCGAGGCGGACAGCGCCGAAGACCGTCTCGTCGAGGGGCTCGAAGGTCCACGACGTGGGGTCCGTCCAGCTGCACGGGCTGGCCACCTCGTCGAGCCGCTCGGGCCAGCTGAGCCCGAGCGCGATCGGCAGACGCATGTCCGGCGGGGACGCCTGGGCGATCGTCGAGCCGTCGACGAACTCGACCATCGAGTGCACGACCGACTGCGGGTGCACGACGACCGTGATGTCCTCCACCGGGACGTCGAAGAGCAGGTGCGCCTCGATGAGCTCGAGGCCCTTGTTCATGAGGGTCGCGGAGTTGATCGTCACGACCGGCCCCATCGACCACGTGGGATGGGCCAGTGCCTCGGGCGGCGTGACCGGCTTGAGCTCGTCACGCGCGAGACCACGGAACGGGCCGCCCGACGCGGTGAGGATGAGCCGGCGCACCTCGGCGCGCTCCCCCGAGCGCAGGCACTGCGCGATCGCCGAGTGCTCGGAGTCCACCGGGACGATCTGGTCGGAGCGCACCTGGGCTCCACCGACGAGCGACCCACCGACGACGAGCGACTCCTTGTTCGCCAGCGCCAGCGTCGAGCCCGCACGCAGGGCGGCGAGCGTCGGCGCGAGCCCGACCGATCCCGTGATGCCGTTGAGCACGACGTCCGACCCCGCGCCTGCGACGTGCGTCGCCGCGTCCGGGCCGGCGACGACCTCGATGGAGCCCGCGGGCCGGCCGGCGCGGCGGAGCCGCTCCTCGATCGCGTCGAGTGCCGGTCCGTGCCGGTTCTCGTCCGCGACGGCGACCGTGCCTACGCGCAGAGCAACCGCCTGCTCCGCGAGGAGGTCGACATCCCGACCGCCGGCGGAGAGCGCCTCGACGCGGAACCTGTCGGCGTGTCGCGTGATGACGTCGACAGCCTGTGTCCCGATCGATCCCGTCGAGCCGAGGATCGAGACGGTGCGAGGGCTACTCGACACCGAGCAGCACCTCCACGGCGCGTGCCAGGAAGGCGTCGACCGGCGCCTCGGCGTAGCCGTCGCGCCCCTTGCGAGAGCGGAAGACCGCTCCACGCACCTCGGCAGCCGTGAGCGCCTCGGTGTGGTCGAAGTACGCCACGAGCCGCTCGCAGAGGTCGTCGACGTCGTCCTTGTCGTAGCCGGGCTTGCCGCGCGCGGCGCTCTCGAAGCGCTCGCCGTCGGGGCGCCCGAGCCGGCCGTACAACGAACGGGCGCGGTCAGCCAGCTCGGCCATCCACACGCTCTGCCCGCGCGAGAGGATGACCTCGTGCCGCTGGCGGGCGACGAACGCGCTCTCGAGCCGGTCCAGCGCAGCGTCGACCTCGCTCGTCGTGTACCCGCCGCGGGTCAGCTCGAACGTGCACGCCTGGATGTCGCCGCTCGTGAGCGGCTCGGTCGCCGCCCCCTCGTAGACCTCGCGGGCGTGGTCGAAGAAGTCGTCGACCTCGTCCTGGTCGTACCCGAGCCTGAACCTCGACACCGACGAGAAGACCTTCGTCATCACTCTTCCTCTGCAGCCAGCTGCCCGCACGCACCATCGATATCGCTGCCGCGCGTGTCACGGATCGTGGTCGGGATCCCGTGCGCACGCAATCGTGCCACGAACTCCGCCTCGACGGCAGGATCGCTCGCGGTCCAGATCGACCCGGGCGTCGGGTTGAGCGGGATCGGGTTGACGTGGACCCATCCCTTGCCACGAGCGTTGAGCTTCTCGCCGAGCATGTCGGCGCGCCAGGCGTGGTCGTTCATGTCCCGGATGAGCGCGTACTCGATGCTCACGCGACGGCCCGTCACGACGAAGTAGTTGCGGGCCGCGTCGAGCACCTCGTCGACGGACCAGCGGGTGTTCACCGGGACGAGCGTGCTGCGCAGCTCGTCGTCCGGCGCGTGGAGGGAGAGCGCGAGCGTGACGGGGATGCCCTCTTTCGAGAGCTTGTTCATCGCCGGGACGAGACCGACCGTCGAGACAGTGATGTTGCGCGCAGACATCCCGAGACCGTCCGGGGTCGGCGCGACGCACTGACGAACGGTCCCCATGACGGCCTTGTAGTTCGCCAGCGGCTCCCCCATGCCCATGAACACGAGGTTGTTCAGCCGGGTGGGACCACCCGGGATCTCGCCGTCGGCGAGCGAGCGCGCCGCAGAACGGACCTGCTCCACGATCTCCGCCGTCGAGAGGTTGCGCGTCAGCCCGAGCTGGCCGGTGGCGCAGAACGGGCACGCCATCCCGCAGCCGGCCTGGCTCGACACGCACAGCGTGGTCCGGTTCGTGTACCGCATGAGCACGGACTCGACCTTGACCTGGTCGAAGAGGTGCCACAGGGTCTTGACGGTCGTGCCGCCGTCGGCCTGCATCGCTCTCGACTGCGTCAGCAGCGCTGGGAAGAGCTCGGCGACGAGGCGCTCACGTGTGGCCTTGGGGAGGTCGGTCATCGCGTCCGCGTCACGCGTGAGGTGCGTGAAGTAGTGCGTCGCGAGCTGCTTGGCCCGGAACGGCTTCTCGCCGAGCTCCGTGACCGCCACGACGCGTTCCTCGGGGGACATGTCCGCGAAGTGGCGTGGCGGCTTTCCGCGGCGCGGGGCCGTCATCGTCAAGGTGAGCGGCGTCGGTTGTGCAGCCATGGTGAGATCCAGTCGTTGCGGTGGTGGTGCAGCGTCAGGCGGGGAGCTCGGGCGCCACGGAGAGCAGGAGATAGACGAACGGCGCGGTCAGCAGCAGAGAGTCGAGGCGGTCGAGCACTCCCCCGTGACCGGGCAACAACGAGCCCATGTCCTTCAATTCTAGGTCCCGCTTGATGAGGGACTCCGAGAGGTCGCCGAGGGTCGCGGTGAGCGGCGTGAGGAAGCCGAGCATGAGTCCGACGATCGGGTTGATCTGGAGGACGAGGACCGAGCCGACCAGCCCGATCGCGAGGCAGAGGACGAACGAGCCTGCGAGCCCCTCCCAGCTCTTCTTCGGACTCACCGAGGGCGCGAGAGGGTGCCGACCGAAGAGCACTCCGGCGAAGTAACCGCCGACGTCGTTCGCCACCGCGAGCAGGATGAAGATGAGGACCTGCTCGCGACCGTTGTCCGCCGCGAGCATGAGCATGACGAAACCGCCCATGAGCGGCAGGTAGGACGCGGCGAAGACACCCGCTGCGGCGTCCTTCACCGCGGCGATGCCTCCGCCGTCGACCACCCGCCACACGACGACACCGGCGACGGTGAGGATGAACGAGACCATGAGAGCCTCGGAACCCGCCGTGTAGGTGGACACGAGCATCCCCGTCGTGCCGACCCAGAGCGGCAGCAGAGGGATGTGCACGCCGCGACGGCCGAGCGCTCTGGAGAGCTCCCAGAGCGCGGCGCCGATCGCCAGGATCGCGAAACCGATGAAGTACTCCTTGCGGAAGTACAACGACCCGCCGACGGCCGCGAGGAGCGCGACACCGACGAGGATCGCCATCGGCAGGTTCCGCCCGGTGCGAAGGGTGCGCGGAACCTGTTCAGAGTGTCCGGAGTCCACCATCAGACTTCGAGGAGCTCGGCTTCCTTGTTCGAGAGGAGCGCGTCGATGGCCTCGACGTGGCGCTTCGTGATCGCCTCGAGCTCCTTCTCCGCGCGAGTCCCCTCGTCCTCGCCGGCCTCTCCGTCCTTGACCAGCCGGTCGAGGGTCTCCTTGGCCTTGCGACGGATGCTGCGCACCGAGACGCGCGAGTCCTCCGCCTTCGTCTTGGCCAGCTTGACGTACTCCTTGCGGCGGTCCTCGGTGAGCACAGGCAGGACGATGCGGATGACGTTGCCGTCGTTGCTCGGGTTGACCCCGAGGTCCGAGTCGCGCAGCGCGCGCTCCATCGCCGGCAGCGCCGTCTTGTCGAACGGCGTGAGGAGGATGGTCCGCGCCTCCGGGGTGTTGAAGGACGCGAGCTGCTGCAGCGGCGTCGGCGTGCCGTAGTACTCGACGACGATCCTCGAGAACATCGAGGCGTTCGCCCGACCGGTGCGAATGGTCGCGAAGTCGTCCTTGGCGACCTGGATCGCCTTGTCCATCTTGTCTTCTGCCTCGAGCAGCGTCTCGTCGATCACCGGTACTCCTTCATCGTCATGGGACAGCCACGCGAGCAGCATGGCACGGTCGTTCCTCGGACGGCGGCACGCCGTCCGCTGTCATCCTGCAGTGACCAGCGTGCCGATCTTCTCACCCAGCAGAGCCCGGGTGACGTTCCCTGCCTCGTCCATGCCGAACACGCGCATCCGCACGTCGTTGTCGCGGCACAGGCTCAGCGCGGTCGCGTCCATCACAGCAAGGTCCTTGACGAGCGCGTCCGTGTAGGTGACGTGGTCGAGCTTCGTCGCAGACGCATCCTTGCGTGGGTCGGCCGTGTAGACGCCGTCGACACCGTTCTTGCCCATGAGGACCTCGTGGCAGTGCGTCTCGAGCGCGCGCTGGGCCGCGACGGTGTCAGTGGAGAAGTAAGGCATGCCCGCCCCCGCACCGAAGATGACGACCCGTCCCTTCTCGAGGTGCCGGATCGCGCGCAGCGGGATGTACGGTTCCGCGACCTGCCCCATGGCGATGGCGGTCTGCACCCGTGTGCTCACGCCGGCCTGCTCGAGGAAGTCCTGGAGCGCCAAGCAGTTCATCACTGTCCCGAGCATCCCCATGTAGTCGGCCCGAGCACGGTCGAGACCCTGCTGGGAGAGCTCGGCTCCGCGGAAGAAGTTGCCTCCCCCGACGACGATCGCGACCTGGACACCCGCAGCGACAGCCTCGGCGATCTCTGCTGCCACCCGGCGGACGACCGCCGACGCGAGCCCGATCTGGCCGCCCCCGAACGCCTCGCCGGAGAGCTTGAGCAGGACGCGCCTGGCTCCCGGGTCGACATGTGCCTTCTCGTGCGTGCTGTGGTCTGTCAAGGTTCGAGCCACCTGTCTTCCTGCCGTCGACCGATCAGTCGGTGTGTACGGAAGCCCGGCCCGCAGAAGAGCGGACCGGGCTGCCGATGGTGCTGAGGTCAGGAACCGACGCGGAAGCGGACGAACTCCGTGACGGAGCCCTTCGCCTCGGCGAGGACCTGCGTGACGGTCTTCTTCGGGTCCTTCGCGAGCGGCTGGTCGAGGAGCACGACGTCCTTGAAGAACCCACCGAGGCGACCCTCGATGATCTTCGGCAGCGCGGCCTCGGGCTTGCCCTCGTTGCGCGAGGTCTCCTCGGCGATGCGGCGCTCGCTGGCGACCGTCTCGGCGGGGACGTCCTCACGGGACAGGAAGGTCGGGGACATCGCCGCGATGTGCTGGGCGATGTCCTTCGCGACTGCGGAGCCGGCCTCGTCCGTGCCGACGAGCACGCCGATCGACGGGGGGAGGTCCTTGCTCGTGCGGTGCAGGTAGCTGGTGACCTTCGGAGCGGCGACGCTCACGACGCGACGCAGGACGATCTTCTCGCCGAGCGTCGCAGCGGTGGTCGAGACGAGCTCCGAGAGGGTCTGACCGTCAGCCTCGGCGGCCAGGGCCGCGTCGACCTCGGTCGCTCCGCTGGCGACGACCGCAGCGAGCACACGCTCGGCGAGCGCGACGAAGCTGTCGCTCTTCGCGACGAAGTCCGTCTCCGAGTTGATCTCGATCATGGTGCCGACCTCGCCGGCGTCGGTCGGGGTGACGACGAGAGCGACGAGGCCCTCCGAGGTCGTGTTCCCCTCACGCTTGCTGACGCCCTTGAGCCCCTTGATACGGATGATCTCGAGAGCCTTCTCGGCGTTGCCGTCAGCCTCGTCGAGAGCCTTCTTGACGTCGAGCATGCCCGCACCCGTGCGCTCGCGCAGCGCCTTGATGTCTGCGGCGGTGTAGTTCGCCATATCTGTGTCCTTTGAGTGAAGAAGCGGTTGAGCGGGAGCTGGGTGGCCGGCGGACGAGTCCCCCCCCCCCCCCCCCCCCCCCCCCCCCCCACCAGGTACACCCTGCTTACTTGGACTCGGCCTCGGGAGCGGACTCCGCGACGACAGGCGCCTCGGCCGCGGCCTCGGGAGCAGCAGCCTCTGCGGCGGGGGCCGCAGGAACCGGAGCGGCGGGCGCGGCGGTCTCGGCAGCCGGAGCGTCCGCAGCCGGCGCCTCGGTGACAGGAGCCTCAGCAGCAGGAGCCTCGACGGCAGCTGCAGCGTCGGCCTTCGCCGGCTCGGCGGCGTCGGTGGTCGCTGCCGGGGCCTCGGCGACCGCCTCGGAGGAGGTGAGGAGCTCGCGCTCCCACTCAGCGAGGGGCTCCGTCTCGGTGCCGGTCTCCGCTGCCGCACCGGACTTGCCGGCGTGACGCTGGATGAGGCCCTCGGCGACCGCGTCGGCGATGACTCGCGTCAGCAGCGCGACGGCGCGGATCGCGTCGTCGTTGCCGGGGATCTTGTAGTCCACGACGTCGGGGTCGCAGTTGGTGTCGAGGATCGCGACGATCGGGATGTGCAGCTTGCGCGCCTCGTCGACAGCGAGGTGCTCCTTGTTCGTGTCGACGATCCACACGGCGGACGGCACGCGAGCCATGTCGCGGATACCACCGAGGGTGCGGGCGAGCTTGTCGCGCTCGCGACGCATGATGAGCAGCTCCTTCTTCGTGAAGGCGCTCCCGGCGACGTCGTCGAAGTCGATCTGCTCGAGCTCCTTGAGGCGCTGCAGGCGCTTGTTCACCGTCTGGAAGTTGGTGAGCATGCCACCGAGCCAGCGGTGGTTGACGTACGGCATGCCGACGCGCACGGCCTGCTCCGCGACGGGCTCCTGCGCCTGCTTCTTCGTACCGACGAAGAGGATGGACCCACCGTGGGCCACCGTCTCCTTGACGAACTCGTACGCCGTGTCGATGTACGTGAGGGACTGCTGGAGGTCGACGATGTAGATGCCGTTGCGCTCCGTGAAGATGAATCGCTTCATCTTCGGGTTCCAACGACGGGTCTGGTGTCCGAAGTGGACACCGCTCTCGAGGAGCTGGCGCATGGTCACGACGGCCATGGCACTTCCTTTCGGTGCGCCCCGAGATCCTCGGGCATCGCACGCTTGTTGGCGGCCCTCACGGACCGCGTTCCGGTTGCTGACAGGCTCCGGATGGAGCAGGTCTCTGCACCACGAGCGACGACGCCGGGTGTCCCCGGACCGCTGTCGTCGGCTCGAGCCGGACTGAGCCGGCCGTCTGGTGCGTGAAGTCGATCGCGTCCGGTCGTCGCACAGTCTCCTGGCGCGAGGTCGAGGACCTCGTCCTGGGTCGTGTGGACAGCACGAACGTGCCGATCGCGTCTAGCAGTCTACCTGACGTCCAGCCTGTGGACTGCCGTGATGGTCCACACTCCGTCGCGCGCTCCCCCGTCGGTCGTCCGACCGCCCCACGATGGAGGCATGACCTCACTCCGTCGCTCCGCCAGGCCTGCGCGATCTGTCCTCCTCGTGCTGGCGTTCTCGGGGATCCTCGCCGCCGGCGTCCCGGTCCCACCCGCCGGGGCCCGTCCGGTGTCGGTGCAGCCTGAGCACCACCTCGTCCCCTCCGGCGGTTCTACCGTCGGCGCGACCCGCGCCGAGCTGCGATCCTCCGGGGTCCTCGTCCGTGAGTTCGATCCCCCCACCGCGCGCTGGGGACCGGGCCACCGCGGGGTCGACCTGCGATCCGCGAACGAGGCCCCGGTTCTCGCGCCACAGGCGGGGACCGTCGCGTTCGTCGGCGTCGTCGTCGACCGGCCGCTCGTCGTCATCAGCCACGCCGACGGGCTGCGGTCGACGCTGGAACCGGTGGCGAGCGACCTCACCACCGGCACCGCCGTCGCTCGTGGTGACGTCGTCGGAGTCCTCGCGCCGGGCGTCGCGACGCACTGCGCTCCGGCGACGTGCCTGCACTGGGGCGTGCGGCGCGGCGAGGAGTACATCGACCCCCTGACGCTCGTCGTCGAGAACGAGGCGGTGATCCTACTCCCCCTCGTTCCCCGGTGAGGACCGGGTGGGGGCCGAGCGCGGCTCGAGCCTCAGAGACCTTCGCTCGTGGTGAGCTTCGTCCGGAGCCGCGTCATCGCGGCCGTGTGCATCTGCGAGATCCGTGACTCGGTCACCCCGAGGACTCGGCCGATCTCCGCGAGCGTCATGCCCTCGTAGTAGTAGAGCACCAGCATGATCTTCTCCCGCTCGCCGAGCTGCTCCATCGCCTGGGAGAGCAGGAACTTCGTCTCCTTCGCCTCGAACGTCCGGGCCGGGTCGTGGCTCCGTGCGCGCTGGACGGCGTCGAGGGCGCTCACCTGCTCGATGCGGTCGCCGGCCCCGAGGACCTCGTCGAGCGCGACGAGGTTGACGTTCGCCACCTGACCCTGGATCCCCCGCAGCTCGGACTCGGTGATCTCCATGCGTGCGGCGATCTCGGTGTTGGTCGGGGCGCGGTGCAGCTCGCCCTCGAGCTCGGCGTGCGCACGGTCGATCGCCCGCGCCTTGCTCCGGACCGACCGTGGGATCCAGTCGACAGCACGCAGCTCGTCGAGGATGGCGCCGCGGATGCGTGAGTTGGCGTAGGTCTCGAACTTGACGTCCCGGCCGATCTCGAACTTCTCGATCGCATCGATGAGACCGAACATCCCGTACGAGACGAGGTCCGCGTGCTCGACCGAGCTCGGCAGGCGCATGCCGACCCGGGACGCGACCATCGCGACGAGCGGTGCGTAGTGGAGGATGAGCCTCTCGCGGAGCGGGGCCGTGCGACAGAGCTTGTACTGCTCCCAGACGACGAGGATCTCGACCTCGGCCGCCCCGCCGAGACGGTGCGCTCCGTCCGTCCCTTCCGCGGTCGGCGCCTCGATCCGGGCAGCGCTGTCGAGGCGTGCGTGCAGGAGTCCTGACCGTGCGGGCCTCCGGAGGGTGGACGACGCCGACGCTCCGGCAGGGACAGCGGCAGGACGAGCAGGCATCTGGCTCTCGAAATCTCTCATGCGCGGGGGTGCGCCAACTGGTACGAGGTCCGCAGGCGCTCTGCAGAGACGTGCGTGTAGCGCTGGGTCGTCGCCAGCGTCGCGTGACCGAGGACCTCCTGGACGGTCCGGAGGTCGGAGCCGCCCTGCAGGAGGTGGGTCGCCGCGCTGTGGCGCAGGTCGTGCGGGGCGACGTCGTCGACCCCCGCGACCGCCGCGAGACGGTGCACCGCCTCGCGCACCTGGCGCTGTCCCCAACGCTGCCCGCGCTGTCCGACGAACAGCGCCTCTGTGCGGCTCTGGCCGATGAGCTTCGGCCGGCCAGACTCGCACCATGCCTCGATCGCACGCGCTGCCGGCACCCCGAAGGGGACGACGCGTTCCTTGTCGCCCTTGCCGATCACCCGGGCGGTCCGTTCCGAGACGTCGACGTCGGAGAGGTCGAGCTCGACGATCTCCCCGACACGCGCGCCGGTCGCGTAGAGCAGCTCGACGCACGCCCAGGTCCGCAGGTCCGACGGTGTGCCGTCGGCGGCGATGTCACGGGCCGCGTCCATGAGCGTCGCAGCACTGTCCACGGCGAGCACGGTCGGGAGGGACTTGTGGAGGCGTGGGCTCGCGAGGCGGGCCGACGGGTCGTCGTCGATGCGTCCTGTCCGGGCGGCCCAGTCGAAGAAGGTGCGGATCGCGGCGCCGCGCCGCGCGACCGTCGAGCGAGAGAGCTGTCGACCTGCCATCTCCGCGAGCCAGGCGCGGAGCATCGCGAGATCGATCTCCTCGAACGCGTGGACGTCGCGTCCTCGCGCGAACGCGAAGAGCTGCTCGAGGTCGGAGGAGTACGCCCGGACGGTGTGGGCGGAGAGTCCGCGCTGAGCGGTCAGATGCATCGCGAAGTCGGCCAGGACTCCTGGCACTTCGCGGGGCTCGTCAGCCCCTTGCGGCGGATGCATGCCAATACGGTGACGGAGGCACGCGTCGGATTCAAGGCTGAGGTCTTCGTGCACCGGATCTGGCTGTCCGTTTCTCGGGGTTTCATGTTGATTCGGCCTGGGGATCATCAGGCCTCCGTACAAACTTCACCCCTTCTCCACGGCCCTGATCTGCGGTTTCATGACATGGCCCTGCTCCAGCCCGACGGATCGCGCCGAGCCAGGCCGCGCATCTCGAGCCGGCCGAGCGACGCCATCGCCTCGTCCACGCTCACTCCTGCTTCACGGACGATGACGGTCAGGTCGGTCCCGTGTCCCACTGGCAGCGCGTCGAAGACCTGCTGGTCCGACAGCTCGAGGCCGTCGTGCGGCCGTCGCACCGCCGAGTCCCGCCGTCCGTCACGATCGGCAGCGCCTGCACGGTCGGCCCCCGCGGAACCCGCGAGCTCCCGCACGTCGTCAGCATCCGTGACGCAGACCGCACGCCCATCACGCAGCAAGCGGTGACAGCCGGCTGACGCCATGGAGGTCACTGGCCCAGGAACGGCACCCACCGGACGGAGGAGCTCGAACGCGCGACCCGCCGTCGCCAAGGAACCTGACCGCCAGGCGGCCTCGACCACGACGGTCGCCGAGCTCGCCGCGGCGATGAGGCGGTTGCGCTTGAGGAAACGGACCCTGCTCGGCACACCACCGGGCGGGACCTCGCTGACGAGCAGGCCGCCCCGCTCCGCGACCGCCCTCAACAGCTGCGCGTTCCCCGCCGGGTACAGGCGGTCGACGCCGCCGGCGAGGAACGCGACGGTCGTCCCGCCTGCGGCGAGCGAGCCCCGGTGGGCCGCGGCGTCGATGCCGTACGCACCGCCGGAGACCGCTCCGAAACCGTGGTCGGCCAGAGCCGCAGCCATCTCGCCCGCCACCCGGTCGCCGTAGTCGGTGCTCGCCCGAGCGCCGACGAGAGAGACCGAGCGGGCGAGCGTCGTGTCGACGCGCCCCTCACCGCGGACCCACAGGCACAACGGCGCCCCCGCACCGAGGTCGTCCAGGCTCGACGGCCACTCCTCGTCCTCCGGGGTCACGAGCCTGCCCCCCAGCTCATGGAGCGCCACGACGTCCCGACGGGGATCCAGCCCCCGCAGCCGAGGGGACCATCGACCGACCGCACGGACAAGGCGCTGACGCACCCGCGGGTCGTCGACCTCGAGTCGATCCATGAGCTGCGAGACGCCCCGCGTCACGAGGTCCGCGTCGGTGCCCAGCGCACACAGCCACCTCAGACCGGCGACGGGACCGACCGCGCCGACGAGCATCCCCGCGACCTCGTCCGCCGGCTCGACGACGCGGCTCCACGCCGCCCGGGCGAGAGCCGTCTCGGACGTCTCCGCACGGAGCGTCACAGCCCCTGCCCCCTCGTCCGCAGGAGCAGCGCCTTGCCGATGTCGTCGGGGGCAGGCGCCGCCCGACCCGCCAGGTCGGCGAGCGTCCACGCCACGCGCAGGACACGGTCCGCCCCCCGCAGGCTCAGCGTCCCCCGGTCCAGGGCACGGTCGAGCTCGGCGAGGAGCGAGCGGTCCGCTCCCAACCTGTCCCTGAGCCATGTCCCCGGGACCTCTCCGTTGCTCACCCACCGCGTTCCCGCCAGACGCTCGCGAGCCGTGTCCCGCGCACCGGCGACCCGGAGCGCGACGACAGCCGTGCTCTCCGGCCGGCTCGCGCCGACCACGTCGAGCCGAGTCACCTGGTGCACCTCCACCTGGAGATCGACGCGGTCGAGGAGCGGCCCCGAGAGTCTCGCGAAGTAGCGCCGACGCGCCATGGCGCTGCAGCTGCAGTCGAGCCCCTTCCCGATCGCGAGCCCGCACGGGCACGGGTTGGCCGCGAGCACGAGCTGGAAGCGTGCCGGGTACCGGGCGCTCCCCGCCGCACGCTGGATGACGAGCTCGCCGTGCTCGAGCGGCTGGCGGAGGGTCTGGAGCACCCGCGGGGAGAACTCGGGCGCCTCGTCCATGAACAGCACACCTCGGTGTGCCCGAGAAGCCGCACCGGGCCTGGGCATCCCCGAACCACCGCCGACGATCGCCGCCGGCGTAGCCGTGTGGTGCGGGTCCTCGAACGGCGGCCGGACGAGCAGGCCCGCCGCGGGATCGAACGTCCCGGCGACCGAGTGGACAGACGTCACCTCGACGGCCTCCTCTTCCGTGAGGTCGGGCAGGAGACCGGGCAAGCGAGACGCGAGCATCGTCTTGCCCGTGCCTGGCGGACCGACCATGAGCAGGTGGTGACCTCCCGCTGCAGCGACCTCGAGCGCAGCCCTGGCCGGCAGCTGCCCCACGACGTCGCTCAGCTCCGCAGGCTCGCCGGGGGCGTCTCGCACAGCCTCCCGGCGCCGGGTGACCGGTTGTCCGTCGCCAGGGGCCACATCAGCGCCGTACAGACCGGCCAGCTCGCCGAGCGAGTGCACCGCCACGACCCGGACGCCCGGCACGAGCCTCGCCTCCGCCTCGTCGGCCGCCGGCACCACCACGGTCTCCACGCCTTCCTGCCGCGCGGCGACGATCGCCGGGAGGACGCCACGCACGGCATGCACCCGGCCGTCGAGACCGAGCTCCCCGATGTGCGCGGCCCGAGCCGGTGCGCCGGGCTCGATGAGACCGGCGCCCGCGAGGATCGCGACGGCGATCGCGAGGTCGAAACCCGACCCGGCCTTGGGCAGCGAGGCCGGTGACAGGTTGACGGTCACCTTGCGCTGCGGCAGGACGAGACCCGAGGACGAGATCGCGGCACGCACCCGGTCGCGCGACTCGGCCAGCGCCGCGTCGGGCAGACCGACGAGCGTGAAGCCCGGCACCGACGCAGCGAGGTGCGCCTCGACCTCGATGAGATGCCCGCGCAGACCCACGAGGCACACAGCCAGCGTGCGTCCGAGGGACATCAGCAGACCGCCCTGAGGTGCTCGACCTGAGCCGCGCCCGAGCGGCCGAGGACGATCGCGACCACGTCGATCCGGACGGAGGCCGCGCGCGTCTCGTGCTCGTGCAACCACTGGCCCGCGAGTCGCCTCAACCGGGCGACCTTCAGCGGGGTGACGGCCTCCGCCGGGTGGCCGAAACCGGTGCCTCGCCGGGTCTTGACCTCGACGACGACCAGCTCGTCTCCGTCCAGAGCGACGATGTCGAGCTCTCCCCTGACGCCCCGCCAGTTCCGGTCCACCACCTGATAGCCGGCCTCCGTGAGGAACCGTGCTGCGACGTTCTCACCGTGGCGCCCGACCGCGATCCGTGCGTTGTCCATGTCCCACCTCCGCGGCACACTCTCCGCGAGGGGTCGGCACCACACGGCGCTGTAGGGCCTTCGCTGTGGAGGGCCGAGCCGCGCGTCAGGGTGTGGGCGACATGATCGGCCGGGCTAGCGCACGGCCATCAGATCAGAGCTCGAGCTCGGCCTGTGCCAGCTCCTCGACGTTGACGTCCTTGAAGGTCACCACACGGACCGACTTCACGAAACGCTTGGACCGGTAGACGTCCCACACCCAGGCGTCGCTGAGGCTCACCTCGAAGTACACCTCGCCCGCGGCGGAACGGACCTGCAGCTCCACCGTGTTCGCCAGGTAGAAGCGCCTCTCTGTCTCCACGACGTACGCGAAGAGACGCACCACGTCTCGGTACTCGCGATAGAGCGCGAGCTCCATCTCGGTCTCGTAGTTCTCCAGATCCTCAGCGCTCACTGAACCATCATGGACCATCGACCGAGGTTGTCGCGGCGAGCGGGCTCCCGGGCAACCGCCAGCTGACCCGGTGCAGCGGGCTCGGGCCGTGCTCGACGAGCGCCGCGACGTGCTGTGCCGACCCGTAGCCCTTGTTGCGGTTCCAGCCGTACTCCGGCCGCGCTCGCGCGTGCTCCGTCATCTCTCCGTCACGCGAGCACTTGGCCACGACGCTCGCCGCAGCGACGGACGCGCACGTGAGATCAGCCTTGACCCGGGTGTGGACGACGGGTTCGACGTAGCCGTCGGGAACCGGCGCCTCAGGACCGTCGAGCAGGTCGAAGAGGTCAGGCTGCGGCTGCGTGAGCCAGTCGTGGGACCCGTCCAGCAGGACGACGTCCACCGGTCCCACCTGCGCGGCCACCGCGACGAGCGCTCGCTGCCCCGAGAGCCGCAGCGCCTTGATGATGCCGAGCTCGTCGATCTCCTGCGACGAGGCCGAACCCACGGCGTACGTGACCGACCACCGGGCGATGAGCGGCACATAGTCGTCCCGGGCCCGCGCGGTGAGCACCTTGGAGTCGGTCAGCCCCACAGGGCACGGACCGGTGCCGCTGTCGACGACGCACACACCCACGCTCACCGGGCCGGCGAGCGCACCTCGGCCGACCTCGTCCATGCCCGCGACGAGCCGCGCGCCCGAGCCGAGCAGCTCCTGCTCGTGCGACAGGTCGGCGAACACCGGGGGGACGCTCACACGCTTGCTCACGGTTCGGGGACGTCGTCGAACGTCTCACCGGGGTTCTTCAGCCAACCGGCCCGGTCGAGCGGCCATACCGTGACGAACGCAGTCCCGACGACGTTGTCCAGCGGGACGAAGCCACCACCGGGGCCACCGCCGTTGTAGCGGGAGTCCGTCGAGTTCGAGCGGTTGTCCCCCATGACCCACAGGGCGTCGTCAGGGACGACCTTGTCGAACTCCAGGGCGGAGGGCGCGGTGCCGGGCTTGAGGTACGGCTCGACGATCGCCTGTCCGTTGACGGTGACGAGACCTTGCGCGTCGCAGCACACGACGTGGTCCCCGCCGATCGCGACGACCCGCTTGATGAGGTGCTCACCGGAGTCGTGCGGCAAGAGACCCACGAAGGTCAGCACGTCGGTGACCTTCTGCTGGACCGCGGTGCGTTCGGGCTTGTCCGTGCCGTCGAGCCAGGTGCCCGGGTCCTTGAACACCACGATGTCCCCACGGTGCACGTCGAAGATCCCGGGCACCATCTTCGACACGAGCACGCGATCGTCGTTGATCAGCGTGTCTTCCATCGAGCCGCTCGGGATGAAGAAGGCCTGCACGAAGAAGGACTTGATGACCCACGACAGGACGAGCGCGCTGACGAGGATGATCACCGCCTCGCGAAGGAGCGAGCCCTTTCGTGGCTTGGGCCTCGCGGCGGGCGTCACTGTCTCGTCGGGCGCGTCGTCAAGGGTCACCCGCATACTCTGCCACCACTTGCCTGCCGGCACGACCACCGTCGGTCCGCTCGGGCGTCTCCCTGCACTCCCTGGAGACACCGCTGGGGGGGGGGGGGGGGGGGGGGGGGGGGGGGG